>NZ_JBEOZU010000034.1:0-101194 GCF_040298185.1 Streptomyces sp. NPDC001634
AGGGCGGCCATGCCGGGCGGGAAGGGGATGTTGATGTCGGCCTCGGGCAGACACCAGAAGGCGCGGTCGGCGCGCATGACACGGAAGTCGTTCGGAGCGTTGCACCGTCGCTCCGCGACGTTACAGGCTGGCTAGGTGGACCGACGCCGGCCCTCGCTTGCCGTTACATAATTAGGTGCGGGGCGTGGCGGCATCGTTTTGTTCGGGTGCTCTTGTGAGTTTCTGACCTGCGATTTAATTCTCTGGGGGCGCTCGACCCTGGTGGCAAGGTGGAGCTGACTTGCCAAGCGCCCTCCGGCGCCCTTCCTGCCTCAATACTATGTAACGCTCTCGGGGTCGGTACATAGTATGTAACGGCTACTCTTTGTGTTGGGAGGAGTGGTCTGAACCTCTGGTGAAACACTCGACGCCTGAAAGGCATACAGAAAACCTCCCAGAGGGATTCTGTAACTCGCCAAGAGAGTGCATTCACTCCCGTCGCATTGCCTGTTTTCTTGTGGGATGTTGGTTATTCTATACCGATTCTCTCCGGATGGTGTTCTCCAAAGGGGTGAATCGTTGTGTGCGAAGCAGAATATCAGGACCTAATTCGGGGCTCGTTTTTCTTGTGCTCGGGTTTCTTTGGCCGGTTCTCGGGAGGTGTGTGGGAGCTGGTGGGAGGCCCGTAGGGCCTTTGTGTCTTCCGCCGGTTCGTCGCCGTGGTACCGCCCAATGGTGCTTTCGAGCAGTCTGGCGGTCGACACGAGACGGAACCGTCTTCACCATCGCCATCAACCAACCCCTGACCGCGCTCGCGTCCCGGACGCCTTACCGCGTCGACGAGTTCGTCGCGGGCCACACCCTCGGGCGACGCCGTACGACGCTCACTCCTGCCAGCAGGCACGCCGCCAGCCCGCGACAGCCAACGGCAGGCACATCACCCGTCGTCGCGATCCTTGCTAGAACTCGTACGCATCGTTGGCCAGTTCCGCCGCTATCTGCGAGCACCGCATATCCGCCTTCGCGTCACGGCCGGCGTGCCCCGCGGCCCGCCGCATCATCAGCTCCGCTGCGCCGAGGAGCTGTTCGGCCTCCAGACACAACAGCTTGCGTTCCGTCTCCATCTCGATGTCGAAGACAACGCTGATGGTCGGCGTGAGAATGACATGGCCCTTCGTCACTCATGCCAGCACCAAGGGAGCACCACCCGCCAGCGTCAACGACCAGGTCACCGCACCTGCGCCACTGACGCCCAGACGACGACGCTCAACCGACACTCCCCCGCAGACCATCACGCAGCCGAGTACCGATGGCGTGCCACCCGCCTCACCGCCAACGCCGCCGCACCGTACCCACCGAACTACAGCAGCGGCTGACCCCCAACACCGAGCCTGGTGGTCACCGACCTGGGCATGGTCGGCCTGTCCTTCATCCCAGCCGCCAGCTCCCGGCGGCTGCCGGGTGTCATCCGCTGGCGCTCTGCCGGGCCGGCCGACGGCCCGGAGACGCATGCATGAACACTCTCCCCGATACGCGTCCGGGGCCCGAGCCGGTGGTTCGGGCCCCTATGGTCAAGCAGCTTGAACGCGTGCGCAGTACGGGCAACTGGATCCACGGTCATGGACGCTGGCATACCTGAACCGGCTGACCTGCTCGCACGTCAAGCACTTGGCTGTCCAAGGCCTATACGTTCCAGGGAAGGGATCGATCGGTTGAAGTCCGGCTCGCCGCATGACCGCTACAGCATCGGCGGCAGTGATCCTGTGGAGTCGCTTCACCCCTGAGGCGTCCGGCGAGGCGTGTCCGGTGACGTCGGTGTCCCGGTTGACCCCTCTGCCATTGCCTGCCGCTTCCTCGCGCCGTCGGATACGGATCCAGGCTTCCGTCCAAGCGGGGAAGACTTCGTCCCGGACATCACAGGCAACGAGGTAGGCATGCAGCTGGCGCAGCGAGGCAGTTGGTTGCTTGCGCTCCCGGATACGCCAGGCCGACATACGGGAAAGCGGCGTGAATTCCGAGGCCCGGGCCTCCGCCCGCCTCTCCATCTGTCGCACCGATGGCTCGCCGTTCTCCAGCCATGCGCCTCGCAGGGCTGCCGCCAGGTCCGCCGGCGTGTGCACCAGCTTCAGGTGTGGCGCGTCAACTCTGTCAGGGGCGGGCGCGCACGCCTCCTTCCACAAGGCCTCTACTGTTGCGAGGTCCAGTCGACAGGCCTCTGCGATGGCTTGGACCACCGGCCACGGCGGGCGGACATGACCAGCCTCGGCACGCTGGACGGTGGCTATGGAGCGGTCGATCTTCTGGGCCAGCTCCGGGCGGGTCAGGCCGCGCTGCCTTCTGCCGCGGCGCAGTTCCTCGGCGAGTCGGCCTGGGCCGTGCTTGGGGTCGGGGACAGGCTCAATCGGGCGCCCCCGTCGCGGTGTCATCGTTCTGTCTGCTGCTGGCCAGCCAGCAGCAGACACAAGACAGTGCGAAGCGCACGTGAGACGCCAAGCGATCCCATCCGCGTCACAAGCACGGCGAGCAGCCCGGCGCTGTAGAGAAGGGCTGTCACGTGGGCCAGCGGGACACCTCGGAGGCGCACAATGACCGCAACCACGATGATGACGATGGCGACGGCGCACTCACCGGCCCTCATCCCGGACCTGGGCCCGGTCGTGCAGGCGGCCAGGGAACGCTGTGCAGGCATACTTCCCCCTCGAATCATTCCGGTGCAGGGCAGCCGGATATACGGCTATGGCTCCAACCACATGCCGCACGGCGTTTGGCCCCGCCGTACGGTGCACAGCATGCTGCCAGCGTTCGAGGGGCACTGAGGCCCGAACGGGCTCCTTAATTCACGTCTGTCCCGTGTAGGGCTGAAGGGGCAAGTTGGCAATCCCCGCTGGATATTGGCCACAGCTTCAACGCGGAGTAATGGTGGCGCGTTACCTGACCAGGTATAACGTCGTACCGCACCCAACCAGGTATAACGTCGTACCGCACCCATGGGACGCCGCATCAGATGCTGCGCCGACGGCATATTCGTTCATTATTGGCACAGTTCGTTTGCGGCAGACGTTCATGACCTGCGACCATCCCAACCAAGGCCCCTGCGGGGCCACCTCCCCTGATTGCTAATGGCTCCAACCACAGCTCCCAGGGACTTTGTGGGGTCGTGTTGGCTCACGGCCCCACAGCAAGAGCCGGAATCCAGAAGGATTCCGGCTCTTCGGCTTAGTTTCCGGTTCCGTCTTACCTCTCACTCGTCCGGCTACAGCTCGATGCCGATGTCCTCAATGTCGGTGTACTCCACGCCCAGGCCGTGCGCGCGGGTGTTGTTGGCGCGGAAGTACATCTGAGCGAGGCCCTCGGCCGCGATCTGCTGGAGTTGCTGTTCGGTGGCGCCCTGCACCCGGGCGGTGAACAGGCGGTCCGCGAACTCGGGTGGCAGAGCTTGGGTGATGTCGCGGATCCGGGCGTTGTCGGTCGTGCCCGGCGTGCCGGTGAACCCGAAGCGGGCGCGGGTGGAGACGACCAGCCCGGCGGTGGTGGCGGCCTTCTTCTTCGCCTTCGCCCTGACCTGCGGCTGCCACCGCTTCTTGACCTCGCGGTCTATGCGCTCGCGCAGCTCCCGGCGGGGCCGCTTGAGTGTGCCGACCACGTACCGCTCCACGGTGCGCTGGGACACCCCCAGCAGCTGGGCGACCGGCTTGGTGCCCTTGAGCTGCTTGACCAGGTACTTCATCTGCGCCTGTGCGCTCTTGGGGGGCGGGGCGGGTGAACGCCCCTTCCAGCGCGCGGTCCAGGCTGTCCCCGATCGAGTCCACCATCGCCGGTTACTCCCCTTCCCTGGCCGTCTGGTCGGTCTTGATGAGGTTGGCGATGTTGAACACGCCTCCCTGCTCCTCGAACTGCTGCTCCGCCCACAGCACGGTCTGGGTGCCCTGGTGCTTGACCATGCCGGGCGAGACACCGAACCGGAACGAGCCCGGGGCGGGCTTGCCCTCGGCCGTGTACGGCAGGAAGTCCAGCGGGGAGTGACCCCCGGCGAGGAGTAGACGAGGGCGTCGGTGCCGATCGCGACCGGGTAGACGTCGGCCGCGGCCGCAGTCTTCATCATCTTGCGGTGCATGCTGATCCGGACACTGGCCAGCACGGCGGCCCGGATGTCGGGACGCCACGTCTTGCGCTCCAGGGCCGGCCACGGCTCGTAGTACGGGACCTGGCCCCGGTTGCGCTGCCGCAGCTTGCCGATCCCGCCCTTCGCGGTGGCCTTGATCGCCTTCAGCACCAGGGCCAGGGCCGGGTCGACGTCCTTGGAGCGGGTCATCGCGTTCAGGAACTCGCTCCCGCCCATGTCCGTGGTGACGCCGAGGTCGGCCATCGTCGCCACGTATGCGTGGCGCAGCCGCTTGTACCAGGGGTCCAGGTAGCGGCCGGTCTGGGTGCGCACGTACGCCTCGATCGGCGCGACGTCGAAGCCCAACTCCTGGGCGTAGGCGACGGTCGGGGTGGCGTACCAGGCCGGGTCCTCGGGGCGCTCGCCGGTCGGTGTGAACGGCGAGGGGAGACGGTCGGCGTCGACGGTGCGGCCATTGATCTCAACGCGGGAGAGGTCGACGTGGGAGAGGTCGACCAGCCACGAGCCGGGCAGCGCCGCATCGAACCAGGTGGTGGTCGGCATGAGGATGACATGGCCCTTCGTCACTCATGCCAGCAACGAATGAGCACCACCCGCCAGCGTCAACGACCAGGTCACCGCACCTGCGCCACTGACGCCCAGACGACGACGCTCAACCGACACTCCCCCGCAGACCATCACGCTCTGCCGCGCATCGGCGGCTCGCCGGACACGCGGCGCCAGCGCGGCAAGAGCGCGGCCGATGGCCTGCCCGTCACCGGTCACGTCGCCGTGCCGTCAGCTCAACGATCGGACACCCTGTTCACCGATCCCAATCATCGGAGCCCACCGCGTTGTTAGCGAAGTTGCGGACGGCTTCGTCCACTTCCATCTGGTGGTCAGCGTCGAGCTGCTTATACAGCTCCTCATGCTCTTCCTCGGTCAGAGTCTCGATGCCGTTGATCAGGTCAGCGACGATGCTCTCCTGTTCATCCCAAGTCAGCTGTCGCTTGGGTCCGTGTTCCTTCAGCGCCTTGCTCACCGTCTTGACGAGCAGCTGCGGCACGACCGATTCGCCCGCGATGACCTCGGTCCACTCCAGCGCGTAGACGAACAGGTCCCGCAGGTCGCCGGCGGCGGCCGGGACGCAGGCCGCCTCGGTGAACAGCGCATCGAAGGACTCCGGGTCTTCGGGGGACCAGGCGGACATCAGGCGCAGGGTGAGCCCCCGGGCGGGCGTCGCCCGCCCGACCGGTCTCCTCGTCTCTTCCTCGGCAGGCTCGCCAGTCGCCCAGTCGACACCCTCCTGCCCTGTGATCGCGTGGATGTAGGCGGCGGCCGCGTGGCCCATCGCCAGCAGGTCGCCGACCGGTAGTGCCAGCACCGCGTCAAGGTGGCGCTCGGCCTCCTTCACCTCGCCGAGGATGGCATGGGCGACGGCGGCCTGCAGGTGGACTTGGGCGAGCTGGTTGTCATCGGCTAGGTGCTGCACGTTGGGTTCCTCTCGGTGGTTGGGCGAATGACCGTCTCGGTGTCGTCGACGGTGGGCTCAGCGCCGGCTCATGATGCGCAGCGCCTCAGCCAGACGCCGGGGCGGCAGCGCGCACGGCACCACCGGCTCATCCAGCCTCGCGCGCAGCTGGGGCGGGGACACGGTGCCGCCCGTCGCGTACGGCACCTCCTCGCCACCGTCGTCGTCCTGGCCGTACTCGCCGAACGGCAACGTAACGGCTGCCGCCGGCCCCGCGCAGGCCGACCCGACAACAGGGACGACCGTGCGGGGCCGAGGGCGTCGGCATGCCGCCGCCAACGCCGGGTCGATCCCGCGCCCCCGGCCCGCCCCGGTGCCTGCTCATCCTGACGGCGAAGGCGTACGCCACCACCGCAGCTCGCCGAGAGCGTGGCCGTCTGCCTGGAGCCGCCCTTCGACAACCCGTACGAGGCGCTCATGGAACAGCTCGGCGAAGACCCGGACATCTTCCGCATTCCCGGCGACGCGACGGGGCCCGTGGGCTTCGGCGAGAGCTGGTTGCGGGCCGTGCGTGAACTGCCGTGTGCAGCAAGAGCGGTGGGCAGCCGCACAGACAACGATCTGAAAAATCCTTGAGGGAGCTGGCCGGCGGCGCAGTTTCCCGTACGGCCGCAGTCCATGAGCCATGGCTCTACGCGCGTCCTCCATGGATTATTTAATCCAACTTGTCTGATTTGTATGGTAACTGGCACTCTGTCAGGGCACGTCAGTGGTCCTGACGACCTGCCAGCCCCGTGCCGCCGTCGGCGGAGAAGGCGCGAGCCGTGCGCCGCGGGGCCCCCGCTGTTCGAGGGTGAGCTTCCGGTGGCGTGCACAGTCTCCGATGGTGGACTCGAAGGGGCAGACGGTCTTCGCCGCTACGAGGTGCGTGACGGTGACGGCGGCCCTCGCCGGTGCTCCCTGGACTGGAGTGCCATGCAGTTCGGGTGCGTGCCGCACCCGGCGCCGCCGGATGCGCCGAGTCGCGCCCGGGGCCACGAGGGCTCCCGGAGTTAGGGACCGTCTGTTTCCCATGTCTGTCCAAGAGACCCCTGAGGGGTCCTTCCCGTCTCCGACCCACTCGACCTGGGCGGAGAACCTTTACGAGGCCATCTTCAACACCTGTGTGGCAGAGGGTTTCGCGCCCGTTCCCCGCCAGGCCGTGCTGGAAGGTCTCGCTCCGGCGCTCGGCCGGGGCGAGGCCAAGCGCGTCATCGAGCGCCGCCGCGGGAACCGGTTCCTGCGCGCCACGGCCTACCACATCGAGCAGCGCGACACCGACGGGGCGTTGCTGGTGCTGAAGGTGGAGCTGCACGGTGCGGCGACGCTGCCCTGGGTCATCAACGACCGTACGCGCAGCGCGTGGTTGCATCCGTCTGCCGAGAACCAGGAGCGCCTAGAGGAGCTCGTCGACCAGCAGCGACTGGTGGCCGCGTGGACCGTCGGGGTGGAGCGTGCGAAGGCAGCGCGGCGGGCGCTGGCCTCGACCGCGACGTCGGCGGAGAAAGACGCGGCGGTAGCCGCGGTGGAGATCGCCGAGGGAGAACTGGCGCGTGCGCGGCGGGAGCTGGAGGCGTGCGAGCAGGCGCTGGGCAAGCGGCGTCCGCTGCCGGTGGTGCGGGCCGTCACCGAGGACGGGGCCCCGCTCGCGGCTCTCACGACGGAGGAGGTCCGTGCGGAGGTGGCCGCCGAGGTGCAGCGGTACGCCGTGGAGATGCTGCGGCGTCGGGCGCGGCAGCGTCCCTACGACCTGGTGGAGTCCCTGGTGCAGGAGGGCCAGCGGGATTCCACCGTGGTCGTGCTGCAGCGGACTCCGGTGATCGACCCGGACGGGTCGCCGCGATACGTCTGGCGGGGTCAGCAGGCCACGGGGGCCAATCGGGCCGATGCGCGGCTGGAGACCTTCGGGGTGTCGGCGCTGCAGCTTCTGACCGGGGTGCCGCAGGCTCTGCTGCGGCTGCCCGGGGAGGAGGAGAACCGGCGGATGGTCGTGCGGGGGCTGGGTGAGATCCTGCGGCGGATCAGCGCCCTGCTCAACGCCGAGTACGCCGACCCCGACCGGGATCCGGAAGGGCGTGCGCAGCGGGCGGTGCGGATCGCGCAGGTGCCGGCCCGTGTCGTGGTCGGCGCCAAGAAGCCGGAACGGCTGGAGGAGTCGCTGCGCCAGCTGAATGTGCACGAGCACCTGCGCGGCCAGCTGGACTACGAGGACATGGACCGCTCCCTGGGGCTGTGGTCGACGTTGGTCAAGGCCTACCAGGCCGAGGGGCTGCTGGGTGAGTTGCTCGCCCAGGAGGTCGCCCAGGGCCGCGTTGCGGTCGGTGAGCTGGACGAGGACGCGATCGCCGACGCTTTGGTCGGGGCCCGCGCGCTTGACGCACTCGAGGTCCTGCTGTCGCCGGGAGACGAGGTGATCCCCATGACCCTGCGGGACGTGGCGATCCGTTGCGCCACTGTCATGCTGTTCCCTCCGGTCCCGCCGCGTCCGGAGAACCTCGCGCCGCGCGCGCCGATGCCCACCGGCCGGTACTGGCCGGTGGTTCGTGCCGCCCTGCAGGAAGCCTCCTGGAGCCAGGAGAACGGCCCGAGGGCCAAGCGGCGGACGGAGATCTGGGCGGCCGTGGTCGCTCAGCACTTTCTCCGGCCCGGTCCCCTCGCCGCCGCCGAGGGCCTGTTCGGCAAGCCCGAGGTGCAGTTCGGGGTGCGGCCCGATGCACGCAGCCTCGCCTCGCTGCTGACCGCCTGCCGTCAGGGGGATGCTGCGGCCTGGGAGACCCTGGTACGGCGGCATCTGGTGCCCGGCATGATCAGCGGTGCTGAGCCGTTCGTCACGCCCAACGAGGGCTCGTTCAAGAGCGCGGACCGTAAGGGTGTGCGGCGTGCGCCGTCCAACGCGGTCCAGTCGCTGGTGAACGCTTACACCGACCCGCCCCAGGGTGTCACGCGTGAACTGCTGCTCGCGTTCGCCGAGGCAGTGCTGCGCGCCCCGGACTCTGCGGCCGGGGACGGCTTGGTGCCGGGTACCTTCTGGGCTCCGGACCCCCTCGGTGATCCGCGCGAGGGGGTCCTCGCCGACAAGGAGTGGTTCGACAACCTCTTCCCCCTGACGTCGTTCCGCAAGGGCGAGCGCCAGAAGCCGCCTGCGGACGACGCCACCGGTGCCAAGGACGAGGGCAGTGGCGGAGACACCGTGGAACTCGAGGAGGAGATCCCGGAGGGTCCGCTGGCCCGCATGACCCGCCTGCGCGCGGAACTGGCCTCTGCGGTGAGTAGCAACACGGAGAGCGTCGCCGCCGTGGCCGAGCAGATCGGCCAGCTCCTGGCGATCATCGAGGACGCCGTTCGCGCCCGTGAGGACGCCTGCGCCCCGGAGGAGCCCGCCGAGGTGCAGAAGCTGTACGTGAAGGACTTCGGCAAGATCAAAGAGGAGGCCGCGAAGATCGCGCCGCTGCTGGACGCGGCCACCCTGGCGGTGATGTCGCTGTGAGCGTGGACTGCTGCACGGAGCCGGTAGCCGGGCCGGTGGTCGACGCGCGGGTGCTGCGCCATGCCTGGACGGCGCTGGGCCCGCTGGTGCGCGGCGACTGGCCCGTCCTGTACAGCCTGGAGCCCCACCAGCGGGCGGAGAGCCTCGCGGTGCTGGACGAGGTGCTCGCCGGGCTGTACCTGGCACTCGACGCCGACGGGCGGCTTCGGTGGCTGGGCAAAGCCCACCGCGACGGCGGCATCGGTGGACGGCTGCAAGATCACTTCCGGCATCCCGAGCGGGCACGGGTCTTCGCGGGAGTGTTCGCCGTGGCGGCCGACCCGTTCAGCCCACCGAAGGCGATCAAGGCCGCTGAGGGCCGGGCCGCCGACCTGATCGGGCTGCGCGGCCGCATGGGCCCGCGCACGTGGCCCGCGGTCACCCAGGCCCAGTGGCTCGCCCTGGTCACCTCCCGGCCCGCGCCACGGATCGTCCGTCCCCGGCCTGCCGGGGACGACACTGGTGACCGGTCGGCGATACCGGCCTGACGGACCGGCCCCGGTCCGCGAACGAGTGCTCCCCAGCCGCTGCTTCCAGGCGTGCCGGGAGCACCCTGCAGGTGGGCGTGGGAGTCAGAGCGCAAGAGGGACCGCACCGAGGCCTGGGGACGTCGGTGCGGCGTAGGCCGTCGCCAGGTGTGCGGCGACCAAAACCGAATATTCCCGAAACACTCCGGGGCCGTGGCCGGTGGCCGAGCAGGAGTTCAGCTGTACCGTCTTCTGTATGCCTGGTGCCAAGTGGGTGCTGTTCGACTTCGCAGGTGTCCTTGGCCTGCATCAGTCGGAGCGGGATAGACGGTACATGTTGGAAACTGCAGGCGTCGAAGCCAGCAGTTTCTGGGAAGAGTACTGGCGCGAGCGGCAACCCTACGACGCCGGCACCATCTCTGCCGAGGAGTACTGGTCGCGCATCGGCACGAGATTGCAAGTGAAGTGGACACCCCCGCAAATCACAGAGTTGATTCGACTTGATGTCGCCAGCTGGCTTCGACCTAATCAAAGCCTGCTGGAACTCGTTCCCGAACTAAGGGCGAGCGACTTTCGGCTCGCCATTCTCTCCAACGCTCCACCCGAACTGGCCGATGCCGTCGAGCAGCTGCCCTGGCTGAGTTCCTTTGAACAGTTTGTTTTCAGCTGCCGACTCGGCTTGACGAAGCCCGACGTTCGCTGTTACGAAGCCGCGCTCCTGCAACTACGAGCGCGGCCAGAAGATGTTCATTTCTTTGATGATCGCCGGGACAACGTTGCGGGCGCCGCAGTCGCCGGACTACGCGCCTTCCTGTTCGCCGATCCTGGCGATGTTGGACGACTCCTTCATGCATCCTGCTAATCGACAATCAGGCCCAGTTCGTGCCGATGTCGCCAAGCTAGGGAAAGACACGCGCGCCCGGCAGGAAGAGTGCCTGGGTGAGTTGCGTAGTGCTTGACAGACTTTTCCGTAAACGGAATCCCTTTATAGGGACGATCTTCCTTGAAGTCGTAGTTGATGCCTGCGAATTCGACTCGCTCGTCTGGGCCAATAATTGTACCTTCCTGACCCGTTTTCTGCATCTTCGCGAACAACGTGTCAAACTCTTCTCGATCGAACACGCACACCGTCAAGATCTCGGGCTTCCAGGTGACTGGATATAGCCCTATACCGAGGTACCATGCAGACGCCCTACCCGACGATATCTCATCGTAGATTGGGTGATACGGCTCGTCTTGTGCGACGTCAATCGGAGGCAGAGCCGGATCCCTTGCCTCCTTGTGATCGAGCATCTCCTCGACGTATTCGCGAACCATTGTCGCCTCGATCTTCAACTCCTCCGGGTGTGGCGCTCCATCGCGGGATGGCTGGAACTCGCCAGCCGGGATTACGTGGACGGTCCCCATGGCGGTGGCGACGTTGCCTCTCTGTACGAGGTAGAACATCAGTCCGTCAGGAGAGCGTCTAACCGTCAGTGTATTGATCCCTGGTATTCCGCTGCGTCGAGAAAGGTCGAATGGGTCGCCGAGCCATTGGCGGAACGGCCCGTCGATTTCGTCCGAAAATGAGTGTTCCCGCTGCCAGGCTGCTTCGAATAGCAGTGCTTCGCCCGTGTCGAAGTGATCCCAGTATTGAGTCGTCGTGAACGTCAGCTTCGGAGAGTGATCCGAGGGCTGCACACCAAGCAGACGATAGGACGTACCGTCGAAGAAGGATCCCGGCCGGTCGTAGCGTTGAACCGCGTCAGAGTAGCGCCGTGTCGGCTGCCCGGCGGCAGTCGGCCAGTAGTGGATGAGTTGCGCGCGCGCTTGGTGCAGGTAGTCGGATCCTGGGTCTTCTACGTACTCAAGCAACACCTGCTGCAACGGAAGCGGCCCAGACGGAATCCAACCCTCTTGTGTAAGTAGCGGGATTCCCCTGTCCCGACGCTCGTGATCGTGATGCGAGATGGCTGCAGCTATGATCCTTTTCGGGTTGGTCGCCGCTGCTTCTCGTACGCTCTTGAATTCGATCCGCGTACGCTCGTCGCGCTCTTGCAATGACCCGGAAATTTCGGATGGCGGCGGAATCCGGACTTCCCTGCTGAGGGCCCGAATACGTGTTGCGATAGAGTTCTCGATCTCATCTTCGACCTGAGCCTTGCGCCACGTGTCGGATACAAAATTCCCGTACTTTTCCTCGTCGTAGGCTCGGGCCGCCTGCTCTCTCCACTCGGTGGGGCTTCCCTCTCCTGTTTCCAAACCGTACAGGAACCTGGCCACACGCTTCAGTCGTGAGTCTCGAATACCGGGGATGTCGCCTGTACCGTCGATGGCATCTGAGATGAGCTTGCGCAGATCAAGAATGAATGTCTGCGGTGATCCGATGATTTCCCTGAGCACCTTGAGCTCAAGAGGACTTACTGTCCGGCTATTCTCGTCGACCCTATCAATTCCGCGCCGACGAACCTCTGAAAGTTCCTTGACCAAGGGATCTTTACTGCTCGTGGAGAGGGCCTGCTTGACCATGCGACCACCTTCCAGATCATGACCCGGTTTGTGTCCCGCTTGTCGGCCTATCAGTGCAGGTACGCGCCGTGTTTCCTGGAGTTCTCCCTCTTTTCCAATACGCGAAGGAGATGCTCCCAGTGTCCTCCATGCTCGCCGCTACGCACACCTGGATCCCGTCCACCAACGCTCTCTGCCGCGCCGCTGACGTTGGCCCGGCCTCCCGATTCGGACGGAAGATTCTGACGATCGCTACCCCGGCTGCCGCCACAGCTGCGGTGCCGCGCCGCGGCGCCGCAGAGGCGATCGTCAGCGAGATTTCACTGTCCCCTGCGGCTGTCGTCGTCATCGTGACGACCGACGCCTCGCTCGACTACTCGGACGCCTGGACCCTCGCAGAGCACGAGCTGAGCCGGAGCGGGCAATGATTCGAGCCGAGCACGACCACATCTCCTTCACCTGCACCGACCCATGCGCCGGGCTCGACTTCGACTTCCAGACTGTGCTGCTTGGCCGTCGCGTCAAGCTCGACCACTACGTGCATGTGCTGCCCGACGTGAGCGTGCTCATGCACGAGACCGAACGGCTTGTCCTCCGCGGCGGGCGTGTCGCGGAGGAGCCCCATCTCTTCCCCGACGACGTCTGCCCGGATCAGCCCGTGCACCCAGGGTGGCGCAAGCACATAGCCACGGTGGCAGCGGAGCAGGGCCTGATCGTGCTGGCCGCACCGGCGAGTGAGTGTGACCAACTCACGGAGCACCTGAAGGCGCGCGGCACGGATGTCCCTCACCACATCGCCGTCTCAGTGACCGACGTCGACGCCTCGATGGCCGCGTGGACTGCAGCGGGCTGGCAGGCCGGCAGGCTCGCCGCCGATGAGGACCTCGCCCAGATATTCCTCACCGACAGGTTTGGCCAAATCGTCGAGCTGATCAGCCGGAGTGATCCCGACAGCGCCATGACGTTCACCTGCCCGAACATCGCCCGCCTCTCGGCCACAGAGGACCAACTGCGCCAGGAGGGACGACAGCCGTGACCACAACTCCTCCCACAGCGATGCCCAATGACGTCATCCAACAAATCGACCTCTCCTACGCGGCGATCGGCATCAGCAGCCCGAACACCATCCAGCCCCATCTGCTCCGGCCCGAGAGCGACGTCGTGATCATCGATGCGTTGCGCTCGACGACGACCGACGTAGCCGTGCTCGCTGCCGGCGCCACCCACCTGCTCATCAAGGCGAAGCCGCCCGAGGACGTCACCGTCGACGTCGCGGCCCAGTATCGCCACCTGTTCAAGGACGGGACCTTGTTCGTGATCGGCGGCGAGAAGCACGGAAGGCCCCTCCCGGGGGCCGCCTTCGGCAACAGCATCCTTGCCGACCTCGTGCCGGCGAGGGTCGACGGGGCAGTCGCGATCAAGTACTCGACCAACGGCGGCCATGCCTTCACCACCGTGAAGCAGCTGCTCGCCGGCAGTTCGAAGCCTGCCATCTTCCTTGCCACCTTCGCTAACCACGCCGCTGTAGCCGCACGCCTGCGCGAGCGCGGGCGCCAGGTCGTCATCGTGAACAGCGCCTTCTACGGCCGATGCTCATTGGAAGACGCCGTCGTCGGCGGCCGCATCCTGCGCAGCCTCGGACTCCCCAACGATCAGCTCGACGACGACGCTCTCCTGATGGCGCTGGCGGCTGATCGGTTCGGCGACGACGCCGAGCTGCTCATGACCCTGCACCGCCACCGCATCGGCACCGCGCTCGCCCACTACGGCCACGCCGACGACATCGACGCCGCCGTCACAGGACGCGGAGTCGACACCGCTCTGTGGACGCGCATGCGCCACACCGTGCCTGTTGCGACGTGGGTCGGTGACATCCCCGTGGTCACGGCCCGTTCCTGAGCCCGACAACAACAAGGAGAACAAGATGAACGACCACACCGCCACCATGCTCCGCTGGTTCGAGTTGCTGAACCATGGTGATTCCAACGGCATCGTCGGCCTCTTCGCCGAGTCGCCCTACATCAAGAACGCGGCCAACCCCGAGCTGAGCGGGCCCGCGGCCGCCCGCACCCTCGTAGATGACTTCTTCACCCGCACCACCGAGCGCACTTTCCTCGTCCACGGCACCGCCGTGGGGAGCACCCACTCGTTCGCCTGGTGGACAGCAACGTTGACCTTCAAAGCAGGCAGCACGGTGGCTGGCCGCATCCTCGCCGAGCCCTTCTCCGCCGAGATCGAGGGCATCGACGTCTTCGCCTTCGACCAGGCAGGCCTCATTCAGACCGTCCACATCATCCACCAGACCACCACGGTGACCCTCGCCGCGGCGCAGCACGCCGTCGCCTGAACAGAAGGAGCCAAGATGCCCATCGACCTCTCCACCGCCACCGAGATCGTCGACCGCTACCTCGTGGCCGAGGAACAAGCTGACTCCGAGAGCATCTCGGCCCTGTTCAGCGAGAACCCGCGCATCAAGAACGCCGCCAGCCCGGAGCACACCGGCCCAGACGCCCTCACGACGTTCTGCCGCGGATTCTGGGACCGGACAGAGCGACGGGCTTTCGAAGTGATCGGCATCTCCGTGCAGGACAACACGATCTACGCCATCGTCAATAGCGCGCTGCGCTTCCGCGCCGGTACCGCGTTCGGGCCGGTGATAGCCCGCGGGACGTTCGAGGTCACCTTGCCGACGGCGCTCAAGTTCGTCGTGAACAAGAACCACAAGATCATCGACCTTCTCGTATGCCACGAAACGACGACGGCCGCACGACTCGCAGCGGGTGCACGATGAGCAGGGCCTCGCAGCCGAGCACGCGAGCCGTGCTGAGGGCCACGACGGCGTTCATGCCGGGCGCCCCCTCAGCACCCGGCATGGTCAGGCTCGACTACGGGCTGCCCGACCGCGCCACCTTCCCGACCGGCCCGCTTGCCGAGGCCGCCGGGCGGGTGTTGGGGCAGCCCGAATGGGCTGCGATGGCCCTGTCCTACGGAGATCCGCTCGGAAACCGTGAGGCCGTCGCCAGGCTCATCGACAGCCTG
This sequence comes from Streptomyces sp. NPDC001634, assembly GCF_040298185.1. Classification (NCBI taxonomy): domain Bacteria; kingdom Bacillati; phylum Actinomycetota; class Actinomycetes; order Kitasatosporales; family Streptomycetaceae; genus Streptomyces; species Streptomyces sp. NPDC001634. The sequence continues at coordinate 15,111 of NZ_JBEOZU010000034.1, forward strand.
TACGCCGAGGACATCGACCCGAAGGCCACCGTCTTGACCACCAACGGCGCCATGGAGGCTCTGGAGTTGGTCTGCATGGCACTGTTCGAGCCCGGAGATGTGCTCCTGGTCGAGCAGGCGACTTTTGCCGGCATCCTGCCAGTTGCTCGTGCCGCCGGCGCCGTGGTCATTGGTGTGCCAGCCGATCTCGGCGGCATCGACGTCGACGCCGCTGAACAGATCATCGATGCCGTGTCGGCCTCAGGCAGGCGAGTGCGAGCCCTGTACCAGGTGCCCACCAGCGCGAATCCCACGGGAACCTGCCTTCCCATCGGGCGGCGCCAGCGGCTCGCGGCCCTGGCCGAACGGACCGGATTCATCCTCATCGAGGACGACGCATACCGAGACATCTTCTTCTCGGACTCGGCGCCCGAGACACTGCACCGCTTGGCGCCCGACCACGTGGTGCATGTCCGCACGTTGTCAAAAGTGCTGGCCCCAGGGCTTCGACTCGCGGTCGTCGCTGCCCCGCTGTGGTTGGCCAAAGCGATCGTCGCGCTCAAGCCGGTCGGCGGCACCGCCCCGCTCGTCACCGAGATCGTGTCGGCCATGCTCGACGACTTCGACATCAGGCTTCACCGGGCCGCGCTGCGGGTCCGCTACGGCGAGCGCCGCGATGCCCTGGCTGAGCAGCTCGCCAACCACCTCGCCCCCGCCTGCCGGTGGGCAGTGCCATCGGGTGGATTCTTCATGTGGATCGAACTTCCGGGCGCGGTCAATCCCGCGAAGGTGTGCAGCAATTGCGCTGCGGCCGGTGTGATGGTGCTGCCCGGCTCTCTGTTTTCAGTCGACGGGCGGGTGACGAGGGCTCTTCGCGTGTCATACAGCTTCGAGCCAGCTGACCGGCTGGCTGGCGCAGCGCGTCAGCTGGCTGACGCCGTCTCCGCCGCCATGAATGAGGTGGTCGTCAGCCGTGACGCTGCGGGGCCTCCAGCCGTTTTCCCAGCGCCAGGCAGTGACACGTTCTACTGATGTCCACCAGCCAGACGCACGACTTACTGGAAGCGGGCGGCGGCCTGCTGCGAGGCGCTGCCGTGGACCACGTTGGAAGTGGCTGCGTACAGCTTGCCCCATGCGTCCAGGACGTTTTCCTGTGCGGCGCCCAGGCGTTGGGTCCATTACCCGCTCGGCCACGCCCTTGGCCCGGCGCCGGTGGTAGCCGCCGGGTGTGTCGAGCTCGACGCGCAGTTCGTCGGCGGCCTGCCGCATGCGCTGCAGCACCTCCTGCGGATCCCACCGACCATCGGGCCGGTAGGCGTCCACCGCCTTCAGCAGGGTGCCTGGCCGCGCTCTTCAGCCAGGAGCTGTTCGAGGACGTGGTGTGGGCCTGGCAGGCTCTGGGCGAGCACCTCGGGTTCGCCAGCACGGCCCCGGACAACTTGTGGGCGCCCCGGGCGGCGCGGCAGGCGGTCGTCGAGCTGAAGACGGGGTGCACCACCGACACCATCGCGAAGAAGGACATGGACCGGCTCGGCGGCAGCGTTCGCTGGCTCAACGATCACAACCCGGCGGGGGAGGCCTTGCCGGTCATGCTGCACCCCAGCTGGGTCAGCGACGACAAGGCCACCGCGGTGCCGGGCATGCGCGTGGTCACGCCGGCCACGTTCGGGAAGCTGAGGGAAGCCGTGACCAGTTACGCGGCCGCGCTCGCCAGCAACCCGATCCGCTGGGCGGACGAACAAGCCGTCCGCGAACAGCTCGCGCACCACAAGCTGACCGCCGACCGCTTCTTCACCACCTACGCCGAAGCCGTACGGGCCTCCTGACCGCTGTCAGCGTCGGGAACCGGTGCTGGCCTGCCGCTACTTCTGCAGGTCACACCGGTTCACCGAAGGAGCGCGTAAAGGGTCCCGTGTGGACGGTATGCGCGCGAGCTCGGAGGCGTGTAGGCGGCATCGGCATGGGGCTGCGAGCGGGAGGAAGGCGTGTCAGCGGCATCTGGTGAGCTGGCTGTTGCAGGGCCGAGGATGCTCCGTACGGAGCGCAGGGTGTGGAGTGCGTGGAGGTCACGACGTTCTTCCCCAGCGGGGAAGGCCTTGGCATGCGAGCAGCTCGCGGCAATCCGGCTCCAGATGCGGGGTGTGGCCGAACTGGTTCATCAGGTCCTGCCAGCCGTGTGGCCAAGGTGTCATGAGCGGTGCGCTGACGCTGCCAGGTGCCCGGGCCGGGAACCGTCACGCTCCCGATCCGCACGAGCGGCCCATCGGACGGACAGTCCCAGATCCGGAGCATCCGCCCGGTCCGCCGCTCCCCCGCTTCCGCACTGGCCCGGTGGTCGTCCAGGCTCCGCTCTCACGCGGCCTTCGAAGCCGGCACGACCACCCGCTTCCACGGCCCCAGATAGGGGCTGCCGCATCCGGCGCAGCGGGCTGTGGGAGGGCGCGCGCATGACGGTGTAGGGGCGTCGATGACAGCGGTCAGGGCGGGCCACGCCGGGGTACAGGACCCCCGGCACCGGAAGCAGGCGCCGGGGCGGGCCCGTTCCGGCGGTTCATACCCGTGCGGTGCCGGCGGCGGGGGGCCGGGTGCGGCGGCTGTCGGGCTTCCTGCCGACCTGCAGGGTGACGGCGTCGACCTCGCCGTCCTTGTAGGCGGTGCGGATGCCGGAGACTGACATGCCGCTGGCCTCGGCGAGCGGCTCGAGCTTGTAGGGACGATCTCCGTGAAATTCGCGTGCGTAGGCGAGGAGTTCGCGGATTTCCGTCTCGGCGGCCTCCTTGCGGGCACGGGCGTTGCCGAGCGCCACCAGCAGGGGGTCTTCTTCCAGGTCGTCACACATGGCCTCAAGACTCCCGGCGTACTCCTGACGGTCCCTGAGCGCCTGTTCAAGGGCGTCGGGGAAACAGCCCTCGGGGGTCACGCTCCCAGGTGTCGGCAGAGGGATGTGGATGGCTGCGAGGTCCTCAATCAGATCCATGATTACGACCATCGCAAAAAATTGCGCCACGCGCAATAGAGTGGGGGTGCGACACTGCCTCTCCAACCGCAGCCCGACGTAGGACACTTGAGGGGGCAGCAGACCGTCCAGAGCCGGGAGGTGGCGTGCCGCGGGACCAGCGCCTGGTACAGACGGCGGTGATCGGCCATACAGAGTCGGAGATACCGGTCGTGCTGCCCATGCAGGCTGGCGAGGTGGCCCTGTTCCGTCGCTCGCACGCGGCGGACACCTTCTGGTGCGGGAGGTAGCTGGGCGGATGCGGAGGCCGCCTGACGATCAAGACATACGAGGACCGGGTCTGCCACTTCACCCACATCCCCGACCCTGGTCGGGGTCCGTGCCACCGGGCCGCGGTGGGTGTCGCCAGCGCCGACCACCTCCACATCAAGCAGCAGATCCTTGCCTGGCTGGCCGGTCAGTCCGTCACCGCCCGCGCGAGCATCCCGGAGGACACCGAGCGGGTCGGTGGGGAGGTGTTCTTCGAGCCGGGCGGGCACGGATGCCTGCGGGTGCTGCTCGATACGCAGGCCACGCTGCCCGCGGCCGTGGACGGCACGCAGTTGCTGCTCGGCCCGCAGGTCGCGCACGACCCGTACCGGCTGACCGTCGACGGCTTTGTGCTGCGCATCCGCTGCGACGCTGACGCCACCGGCCGCCGCGTCCTGATCGGCACCCAGACCCACGACGGCACCCAGTGGTTCGGCCTTGACGAATGCCGCCTCATGCCGTGGGGGCTGTCCACCCCGGCCGTGGAGGAAGTACGACGGCTGCGTGGCACCGTCCGCCCCCTCGGCATCGTCCCGCCCCGCGCCGCACCGGCCAAGCCTGCGCCTGCGGCTCGGCCGGTGGCCGCTGTTCAGGCGCACGAGGACCGCGCCGTGGCCTTCGCTGCCCTGCAGCAGGCCGTCGAGACGGACAGGTCAGTGCGCGAGCTGCGTCACTGTCTCACCCGCGCGGAGGCCACTGTGCGTGGCGGCGCGAGCGCGGTGGAGAACGAGTTGCTGCGCCGCGCCACCGACCTGCTGCTGCGCAAGGACCGCGGCGTGGGCGTCAGCGCGCCACCCCCACCCGCCCGACGCGGCCGGCTGTCACGGCCCCAGCCCCGGCCAGCGAAGACAGGCTCCACAGCGACCGGCGAGGCACAGCGCGCGGCCGAGGCAGTCACCGACCTGCTGGACGCCCTCGACCGGCGCCGCGGCCACTTCCTCCTCGGCGAGCAACAGCGCCTGGTCGCCCAGCTGGAGAACAAGGCACGCCACGCCGAACCCTGGCTGACCGGCCGCCAGCGCAAGAAGATCACCGAATGGAAGAACCGGACACCTCAGAACCCGCCGGCCCCCAGGAAAGCAGCAGCACCACTGCCGTCGCTGCCACCGGCCGCCGTCGGCCCGGCGCCTGCATCCGTGCCCGAGGTGAGACGCAAGCCGAAGCGAGAACGCCACGAGGAGATACCCTCTGCCCGGCCAACGGACCTGGACCTGGTCGCGGACGCCGCCCGCGACGTCCTCGAACACGCCGCCCGGCTCGGCAAGACCATCCCCTTCGAGCTGCTGTGCGCGCAGGTCAAAGGACTGCGACAGCTGAACGAGGAGCAGCAGCGCCGGGCGCTGAAGACAGCCTGCGCCCCCTCCCGTGCCGGACAGCCGCTGGCAGCCCTGATCACCACCGGCAACGGGACCCCACACCCCCACTACCAGCACCTGAACCGGCAACCGGACCGCGGACCGGCCGCCCAGGCTGCCTGGCAGAAAGTGGTGGCGGACGTCCACGCCGCCTACCGGCCCCGACCCCCACCACCCGGTGCCCAACCCGGCAGCCACCGCGAAGGCGGACGCGCACCGGGCCGGTAACAGCCGATCACCGCCCTTGCGTTGTCGGCAGTGCGCGCCCAGTCGCCGCGGCACAGGGGATGTTGCCCCGGCCCCGGGAGCCGCCTGTCAGCGAGCCCGGGCGCGCGCGGTGTAGTCCTCCTGTAGCCGGTTCAGCATGGTGCGGCAGTAGTCGGCCAGCGGCCGGTGCTGGTCCTCGTCGATGACCAGCGCAACGGTGTGGATGCCGTCGGCTCCCGGTATCGCAGCGCGAGGCTGGGAGGCGCGGAGGTTGGGCCAGTAGCGGCTGTGCGCGAACCCGGAGGCCGCACGCCAGGCAGCGCACACCTTGACAGCGGTGAGGCCCGCTGCGGGAGCGGCGGCGAGCAGGATCAGATTCGTCTTGGGCGCGGTGAGCGGGGCAAGGCCGAGGCTGTCGGCGAGGGTGCGGATCTCGGCCCGGCGCTGCGCTCCGGTCATACCTCCACCGGTCGGGAGGTGGCCGGTGTCCTGTTCGTGCTGGTGCCGGTTGCGCATGTCCTCCTCCCACAACGACAGCGCGCGGCGCCGTCGTTCGGCCCGGCCGGAGCCGTCGGGGAGCCACAGGCCGGTGGCGAAGTTCTCCAGGGCGCCGCGCAGCAGCGTCCACGGACTGGTCGGGTCGATCTCACCGGCCACCGTAAGGCGGCGCAGCGCGTCGGCATGGGCCAGGCCGGCGGTGTAGGAGTTGCGGATCAGGTGCGCGGCCGCATACGGGCCCAGCGGTGCGTCGTCGGCGGCCAGACTGCTCGCCGGGGCCGGGGCAGGCAGCTGCCGATAGGCACCTTCTGCCCGGGCCTGCTCGATCTCGGCGAACAAGGGCAACAGGTAGGCGCCGTTGAAGGCCTGCGTGCTCATATCCGGCCACGGTAGGACCTGGGACCTGGCACGGGGTAGCGGTTTTGGAGTGCGGCCCGAGTCGGTGCGGTGCGTCTAGTCGCCTGGATCGGCGGCTGAACTGCGGTCCGGCTCTAGCGCACCTCGCCGCCCGCGAGCCCCCGGCCTGCAAAGCCGCACAGCACTCGCGTTCCCGCAGTGCGACAGTCGCCTTTTGTCGGCCGCCTGCCTACACCGTCGCGGAACCCTGGGCCGGCGCGGCGCCGACGCGTGTATGCTCCCCGGCGAGGCGGCGCGCACGCCAGACTCCCCGCGGACCAGCACCCACGCCCCGCAGGCGGAGAAGGTTCTCCGAATCGCGCACATTCACCGGTCTTTTCCTCGCTTCGGCGCGGGCGTGGGCGTGCCAAGGAGGATCCCGCGATGACTCGCAACCGCCGCCGGAAGCTGGACACCCGCGCTGCTGCAGCTGCCTCTGGTACCCGCTACACCCAAGCCCGCCGCCTGCCCCTCACCACTCCCGGTGCCAGCATCCGCACCTACAAGGGTGAGATCGGCGTCTGCAGCGTCTGTGGACAGCCGGCCTACGACAGCTCAAGCGGCGCCAGCCACTTCGCCGAGCAGGAAGGCGCGGTGTTCTGCCCGGCGTTCCCCGCCGCGGCCAGCGTGCTCCGCATGGATTGGGACGACTTCTCCCTGCACCAGGTCCAGGAGCGGTACCCGCGTACGTTCGACTCTCTCAGGGCCCGGCCAGACGGCGTAGGAGCCCAGCGGAGCGTCGTCGGCAGCCAGCCGGGTGCGGGGCGGGCAACTGCCAGTCGGCGCCCTCCCCGCGGGCCTGCTCGATCGCGCGGAACAGAGGCAGAAGGTAGGCGCCGTTGAAGGTCTGCGTGCTCCTGTCCGCCCACGGTAGAGCGCAGGCTCTGACAAGAGGTAGCCATTTGTGCAGCGCCTACACCAGGACGGCGGGGGCGGCGTCTTCGGCCGTCCAGTCGCCGTCGAACAGGGCGGCGACCAGGCGGGCGTGTGTCTCGGGGGGCTGGCTGGAGCGGTGCTTGGTGTGCGCTTTGGCGTAGTGGTCGGCGTGAGAATGACATGGCCTTTCGTCACTCATGCAGCAACGAATGAGCACCACCCGCCAGCGTCAACGACCAGGTCACCGCACCTGCGCCACTGACGCCCAGACGACGACGCTCAACCGACACTCCCCCGCAGACCATCAGTCTTGCGGGGCGCCGAGCGCCGCTTTGGGCCGGTCAGGTCGGCCGCGGGCGGTCGTGTCAGGCGCCGATGCCGATGTAGGAGACGTAGGTGTAGGCGCCCCAGTCGGAGTCGAGTTCGGCGATGATGTCGTCCCAGAGGTCTTCCAGGGTGTCCAGGTCGCTGGCGACGAGGGCGTCGACGGCGTCGTCCCAGATGTAGCGGACCTGCCGGTGTTGGATCCTCAGGTTGTCGCGGCGGCGTGGCTCGTCGACGGCGGCCTGGTTGACGGGGTGGATCTCGATGCGGGTGCCGCGGCCATTGCGGTTGAGGTGCTGTTTGAGGGCGCCGGGGTTGGTGAGCACGTTGTGGGCTCGTAGGTTCCAGTAGGCGGTGTCGATCGCTTCGAGGTTGGCCGGGCGCGGGCGCTGGGTGCCGCGGGTCCAGGCGCGGATCGTGGCGGGGGTGGCGTGGATGCCGGCGTCGGCCAGGGCTTGGGGGCCGCCTTTGGTGGTAGTGAGGTAGCGCATGCGGGCTTTTAGGCCGCGGCGGGTGCCGACTGGGGATTTGATTCCGCCGTCGATGATCAGGCGTTCGAGGGCGTCTTCGAGGGCGCGGGCGAGGGCGATTTTGCCGTGGACGTTTCCGGGGTCGCGGTCTGCGCCGTAGTTGCCGAAGTTTTTCCATCCGTCGGTCGACATCTATCGGGCGCTCTTCCTCGGCAGGGGGTATTGGTCTTTTTGTTTCATCTGGGTGGTGAGGCGGCCTTCGGTGAATACGGTGCGCCAGTCGCCGGCGACGTGGAGTTCGTCGGTGCCGCGGACGCGGACGACGGTCAGGCCGTTGCTGTGGGCCCGGTGGGATTTATACCAGAGGTTGGCGAATGCCTGGGATCGGATGATGTGCATCCAGTCGGGTCGGCGGATGTCGCGGTTGACGCTTGATTCTCCGATGGTGGAGGTGAATTTCGAGTACATGGCTTTGATGTATTCGACGGTCAGCGTGTCGTCGGCTTCAATGGCGTTTGTGCGGGCCTCGGTCAGGACGCGGCGGAATTTTTCGAGGAGGCCTTCGCTGGCGCCGGAGGTCCAGCGCTCGGTGATGTGCGGGGCCTCGCACAGGCCGAGGCGGGCGCAGCGGATGAGGAGGCGGATGGTGGCGTCGTCGAGGAGGACGGGGCCGTCTTCGCGGCGGTTGCCGATGGGGTCGGGCAGGTGGGGGTGGTGCCAGGTGGGACGGGTGGGGAGGCGGTAGATGCCGGAGCGCTTGGGGTCGAAGCCTCCGTTGGGGTCGTGGATCAGGGCGCCGATGGGCAGATGGGTCTTGAAGGCGGACAGGAAGCTGGCGTTGGTGTCGAGTGCGTTGACGGTGATCGGGGGGTGGGTGCCGTTTTGGAGGGCGTCCATGAGGCGGGTGTTGGTCCAGTTGTGGCGGCCTTCCCAGATTTCGTCGGCGCCGTCTTTGGATTTCTTTCTGAGGAATTCGAGGGTTTCCGGGTAGACGGTGTGCTCGTAATTTCCGCCGACGCGGGTTGCTTCGAACAGGGCCATTGCGTTCGGTACAGCCTTTTTCACCAGGGCTTCGGTTGCGGCGGTGACGTCACCGTCATGGTCGTGGAGGGCTTCGTCGACAGCGCGGGTGATCATGCCGGTGAAGTAACTGTAGTCCCGGTTTGCGTAGCCGCCCTCGGGCGGGGGTGGGGCGGTGCGGCGGGGCGATGACCTGCGTGGAGCGGCTGTGTGGGCTGTCGGGGCGGGCTCGGTGGGGGTGCGGTCCGGGGTTGGGCTGGTGGGGGCTTCCTGCGGGGTCTGTGCGGAGGTGTGCGGGGTCGCGGCCGGCGGTGGTGTCTGTGGCGCTGGGGTAGGAGTGATGGGGCTGGCGTAGGGGTTGGTGGCATCGGTAATGCGGGCGTGGGCGAGGTCGGCGTGGAGGGTGAGGGTGGCCTGCGGACCGAGGTCGCGTTCGGTGATGGTGGCGTGGATCTGGTCGGCGTCGCGGGTCAGGGTGATGGTGATGTCGAGGCTGAGCGCGGCGATGAGGTGGGGGTCATCGGTGTCGACGGCGGCGAGGACGGGGAGCTCGTGGGTGCGGGCTAGATGGGCGAGGGCCTGGGCAGCGTCAGTGATCCGGACCGGGCCGGACAGCGGCAGCCGGGGGTCTTCAGCGGTCTGAAGGCGGTCGACCACGACGAGAGCCAGGCCGGGCAGGTCCGGAACGCTTTCGGCGATCGCGTCGGTGGTCAGGTCGGTGCCGTCGTCGATGTACAGCGGGGCTGAAGCCAGGTGGTGGTGGAGGGCCGCGGTGTCGTCCTGCTCGGTGGGGGTGAGCCGGCCGGCTCGCAGTCGGCGGTAGTCGACGGGCAGGTGCGCGGCGACGATGCGTGCGGCGATGTCGGCTCGGGTGAGTCCGGAGGCGGCGTACAGGACGGGTTGATGCTGGTCGAGGGCGCTGGTGCGTGCGGCGGCGGTAGCGATCAGGCTGGATCCGGCGCCTGGGGCGGCGGCGACGAGATAGAAGCGGCCGGGCTGGAGGCCACCGAGGGCGTCGTCCAGGGTGCGGATACCCGTCGGCAGGCCCATCAGGGGTGTGGGCGTGGTGGTTTCACCGGTGGGGACGGTGGTGGGAAGGACGGTGTCCAGGGCTTGGGCGAGTGCGGCCAGCCGTCGCGGGGTGCGCGGCGCAGTGGTGGCTGGTGGGCCGCTGGCCGGGATGGTGGTCTCGTGGCCAGAGCCGTGCGTCGCGGGAGCGGGGGCCGGCAGGCTCGGCTCGGATGGGGTCAAGGGAGGCGCGGGGAAGACGGTCGGCGGTGTGACCGGGTGCTGGAGTGGCGCAGTGCTGGGTGTGGGGGTGGCGGGGGTTGGAGCGGTAGCAGCCGGCGAGTCGGTGGTTGGGGCCGGTGGGGCTGGGGTGGTCTCGGGTGAGGCGGGGGGTGTATTGGCAGGCGCAGGCGTGTCTTGGGCTGCCGACGCCGGTTCCGGCTGCGGTACTGAGGGTGTGGTGGGTGCAGCGGCCTCTTCGGCCGGGGTAGTTGTCGGCGCGGGTGCGAGGTCTTTGGCGGCTTCGGCTGCTGTGGTCGGAAGGGGGTTCTGGGCTGCTTGCCGACCCTTCGGGAGTGTGGTGGGTTCCGGGGCTGATGAAGCCGGAACTGCTGTGTCTGGTGCGGGCTCGGCTTGAGGTGCGGGCGAGATCGGGGTGCCAGCCGCGGTTGCGGGGAGCAGTACGGCGACGGGGGTCTTGTGGCGGCACAGCACCTGGGGGTGGCCCTCGGCGCTGTACTGAATCAGATCCCCGAGCTTTTTGCGGGCGTCCGCGAAACTGTGGGTGGTGGCTTGAGTGGGGTCCCAGCCCACTTCGGTTGCGTGGGCGAGGGCGGTGAGCAGTGCATGGTGCGGGCCGCGAGTCAGAGGTGTGGGTTGCCCTTCGATGGCGGAGTCGATCATCTGTCGGAGTGTGCTGCGGGCCTCGTGCAGCGTCGCCGGGCCGGTGCGTACCTGGGTGTGTGGTGTTTTCGCGTCAGGGGCGGTAGAGGTTGTTCCCGGCTCCTCCAATGGGCCCTCACCTGACTCGGGTTGACTGTTCTCGCCGTGTCGGCGGCCGGCATCTTCGTAGGCCGTCTTGGCCGCCGCGGACAGGGTGGGAGGCATCGGGAAACTCAGGGGCCAGTTGCCCGCCCAGCGCGGAGCCGGGTCGGACGGCTCTGCCAGGGCTGCGGGCGGGGCAGTGTGGGCGGCGTTGTCCGGCACGGCAGCGCCGGAAGGCGCCTCACCGGCGGTGCGGGATGAACGCGAGGAGGACACCCGGGGACTCCAAAGCAGAAGCGCAAACGGGTTGCGACGGGAAGGTCGGCAGTGGGATCGGCAGCGGCCGCCAGCAGGTGCGGAGCGACCGCGCCGCCAAAAATGTAACGCTACCGCCCAGTCTAGCTGACGGTACATAATGTTGGCCAGAGTATGTAACGCCGAGGATGGAGCGACGGTCGCGTGAGACGTGAGAATGGCATGGCGTTCATGTCAGCACTGACGGGTGAGCGCAACCCGTCAGTGTCAGCGGCCTGGTCGCCTGCCTGTACCACTGACGCTCAGGCAACGAAGTTCAACTGACGCTCCCCCGCGGGCCATCAAAAGCGAGGGAGCAGTGCGCGAGAGCGCCACCGCCGGTCGCCGCCGTGCCCTGCTGATCCCACGAATGGATGTGCCGTTGAACGAGGTCCGCAGGTGGCCAGCCTCGCGCGCGCTCAGAGATGGCTTCCCTCCGCACCGGCTGCTACCCGCGTCGTGCGCCTTGATCGGTTGTCTCTAAGACCACTACGCTGAGAGCGGCTACTGTGTGTGGCGCAGCGGAAACACTCGGCTGAACGCCAATAGCCGGGGCTGCCTGCCGGGAAGTGGGGGTTGCCGGGTTGGATAGCTCCATAGCCGTGGCAGCGGGCGTTCCGCCTATCCATTTCGGGGTGCACGAGGTCCGTACGGGAAGTGCGGATGGTGCGCGAGCAGACTTCGAGAAGATGCTCGCTCAGCTCGCCAGCGCCACAACTCCGAACGTTCGCATGATCGCGGCTAACCCGGGTGACTGGGGCATCGACGCCTTCGCTGGCAACCTCGGGGGCGCCATCACGGTCTGGCAGTCCAAGTACTTCATGCCTATCACCACGACCAAACAGTCGCAGCAGATCCGTGAGTCGCTCGCAAATGGGCTGAAGGCAGCAGCGACAAACGGTCACACCATCGCGATCTGGATCCTGTGTATCCCCTCCAGCATGGACGGCCCTGCAGCGAAGTGGTGGGACCGGTGGAAAAAGGAACAGGAGAGGGAGCACAACATCGTCATCGAGTTGTGGGACGAGACCGCGCTCGTGAAAAAGCTCCAAAGCCCCGAGGGCGACCAGGTGCGCCGCGCCTACTACGAGCCCTTCACGCCAGCGCCTGCCGCACCCGTCCAGGAGCAGCTTCGACTGGTTCTGGACGTGGAGGACGACAAGGCGGCGGAGCTCGACTCGGCTCTGTTCGTGCGGCAGATGATGGAGGCCGGCCACGTTGAGCTGGACTCCGCCAAGCAGCAGTTCTTCAACGCCGATCTGGTCGCACGGGAGATCGCGCACAAGGCTGTGCCTGCAGAGGTGGCTGCGCTGCGGTCTACTGATGCCACCCTGCACGGCGTGTGGGAAATGCAGTTCAACGAGTGCTCTGCCGAGGATGCCATCAAAGCTCTCCATGGGCGGGTCTGGCGCGAGGTGCGCAGCGAGCACGACAAGCTGCCGAAAGTGCTGCGTCTCGAGTTGGTGCACAGCTGGGGGTTGGTCCACCGGCTGGTCGACAACCGTCGGGCTGGCTGGGTCAAGCACTGGCGGCAGATCGCGAGCAGTCATCCCGACGGCTGAAGTCTCATGACTGCCTGCCCACCGCTAGACAACTGATGAGGAGCCCGTCGTGGAAGCACACCGGCCGGTAGTGATGCCAGAGGACGAGGTGCCCTTTCGGCTCGCTCAGCTGCTGCTGCTCCTTGCCGCTGTTACCGAGCAGGACGCGAGCGGTGCGAGCTTGGAGCGCATCGGCTACTACGACTTCCTGTCCGCGAACCCCTTCCTCGTGGTCCCCTCCGAGGGACGAGAGGCCAGCCTCCTGCGGCTGGCCGGGTTCGACCCTCAAGTGTTGGCGTACGCCTCTTCGTCGCAACGGTTCACCAGTCGTCGAGAACGCATCCAGCACGACCTCGCGCTCCTGGTCGCATATGGGTGCTGCCAGGTCGATAACCGCGATGGCGCTCTCGCCTACTCGATCACGACGGCTGGGAAGGAACTCGGCGGACAGTTCACGGCCACCTACGCCACCTCGTTCCGTACAGCGGCCAGCATCGTCGTTCGTCGTCTTCGAAAGCTCAGTGACAAGGGGCTGCGGGAGCAGACCGCGCGGTGGCTTCGGCCAGACGGACACGGCGGTCCCGCGGCTGCCCTCATGAGTGTCCTGGGCCCGGGCCCCCGCGTGTCGGCAACGTCTTGGGAGGGTTGATCGTCATGGAGCCGCTTCCCGGCATCCGGATCCGACGCCTGCGGTTGGCGGGGATCGACCGGTCCTATGACGTCGACTTCACGATCGAACAGCAGGTGCGGAGCCTGTCTGTGATCGCTGGGGCGTTCAGCTCGGGCAAGACCGCGGTGCTCGAGTTCATTGCGTACGGGCTCGGTGCCAAGCGGCACCCCCGTCATCAAGAGGTACTGCGAAGGGTCCGCTCCTGCCTCTTGGAGATTGAGCTTTCCGGTGAACCGCACGTGATCGAGCGGTCGGTGGGCGAGCCCTCGAAGGTCGCCTTCGTGCGTCGCGGAACGCTGGACAGTCGGCCCGCGTCTAAGGGCGAGAGCAGGCCGATCGATCCGGCCGGGGCACCAGAGAGCCTGTCGGCTCTCCTTCTGGGCCACTGCAAGCTTGAAGGTGTCCAGTTGCGGGAAGCCCCTACCAGTCGTGAGTCCCGCACGGATCCGCTCAGCTTCCGTGACCTGATGTGGTTGGCGTTCCTGCCCAACGAACGCGTCGCGGACAAGAACTTCCTCTTCGAGAACGACTACATGCGCAAGCACAAGCTGCGGCAGGTAGTCGACGTCGTCTTCGGCGTCCACGACGACCGTGCTGTCGAGCTCGGCCAGCGGATCCGGGAACTTGGCGGCCGGCTCACCCAGGCCAAGGCCGAACTCGCAGCAGCGCGTTCCTTCGTTCAGGAACAAGCTCCCACCGCCGTCACCCACGGCGAGGCTGTCTCGTCGCCCCTCACGTACGAACAGGAGCTGGCTGACATCACCTCCCAGCTCGAGGCCCTCGACCAAGCAGCTCAGGCAGGGACAGAGTTTGCTGCCCAACTACGTCGCGAGCACCAGCAGGCCGCACGCAACTCCCGCCGGGCGGCATCGGTGCTTCGGGACTGCGAGACACAGATCGCGCGCCTGATGCCGCTGCGAGCGCAGTACGCGGACGATCTGCTCAAGCTCGGCATGCTGGGCGAGGCCCAGCAGCTCTTCGACCCCCTGAGCGTCACCACCTGCCCGGCCTGCCTGAATCGCCTGCCGGCCCCACCGACCGCCGCGGACGGGCAGTGCAGCATGTGTAGCCACGACCTGCCCGATGCTGACGGGGCACTAACCCTGGGGGACGCGGACACCAGCAGCCAAGCCGAGGGCAACCGCGTCAATGTCGCGGCCGAGATCCGATCGACCAAGGCCCGTCTGAAAGAGATCACCAACTACATCGAGGACCTGGACGAGGCACTGGCCACGCTCAAACTACAGGCCGAAGAGGCGGCCGTTGTTGAGGAGCAGGCGGCCGCCGCGCTGGACGAGGCAACGTCGCCCTCGGTATCGCCATTCCTTGTCGCCCGCGACGACCTCCACCGTCGGCGAGAGCAGGTACTCCGCCTCATCGACCAGGCTGAAAGCACCGCAAGACTCCAGGAAGGGCTCGCCAAGCGCGCGGCCGTCGTAGAGCGGCACGAGGCGCAGATTGCCCGCTTGAAGGAGGAACTCGAGCAGCTCGGTGACGCGACGTACGACCGTGACCGCATCATCGCCCAGGTGAGCAGCCGCTACGGCGACCTCCTGCGTGAGTGGCGCTACCCCAAGCTCAGCCAGCCCTTTATCAAGCCCGACCTCACACCGTTCGTCCGCGGGGAGCCCTACCAGGAGGCGTCCTCTGGCGCCCGCACGCTCCTGACCTTGGCCTGGCAGCTGGCTGTCTTCGAGATCGCCGTCGAAACCAGCGCCGCGCACCCTGGCTTCCTCATGATCGACAGCCCGCAGAAGAACCTCGGTCACGGCGTGGGCACCCTCGATGCGGTGATCGCCGATGCCGTCGCCATCGACGACTTCTACCACCACCTCTCCGTCTGGCTGGCAGACCGAGGCGCCAAGGCGCAGCTCATCATCGTCGACAACAGCCCGCCACTGCTCGCGGAAGGCAGCGTGGTAGCCCGCTACAGCCGCAACGAGGACCAGCCCCCCTACGGGCTGATCGAGGACGAGACCAGCGCAGAACCAGAAGAGGCCAGACAGTAGAACTCCACGACACCGCAGCGTGGCCTTGGCCCCTCCGGACGCTCTATTCCGGTACAGACCAGGACGGCGCCTTTAGCTTGCAAACAGCCGTACTACTCGAGTGCAGACCGCGTGGTGCGGTCCAGCTGCCGCAGTGGGTCAGTGCCGCCTTCCCTGCGGTGATGAGGATTCTTCCATCCCCAACACCGCCGCCCCGGGCGGTAACACGACGGCCCGCCCCAGGACGGCAGCAGCGCGCTGGGTGTACCGGTCACCGAGCCGTTTCAGCTTGCGGCGGACCCGCTCGCCGAAGGCCTCCGGATCGGCGGCACCGGCCAACCGGGCCGCCTCCGTCCAGCTGTCCGCGTAGGGATGGGCCCAGGCCATCGCCAACCGTGCCCAGCGGCAGCGCGAAGCGCCGGGCAAGGCGAGGGAGTTGGTCGATGAGAACCGGGCGAGGCAGGGACAGCAGGCCGAAGCCGAGATCGCCGCCGGTTCACGCTGATGCAGGGCTGGGGCCTGCCGTAGCTCTCGACGCCGTCAGGCGCCGGTCCGCGCTGACCGAAAGCGTGTGAACCCGCTGGAGGCGTCGCCCTCGGTGCGTCTCCTGCTGAGAACGGCTTCGCTCAGGTCGTTCGGCTGTGCGGGAAAGGTGCTGGCGCCGCGGCGGACGAAGTACTCGGGCTTGTCGCGTGTGTCGGGTGTGGACAGCCCGTAGGGCGGGTGTGTGCCCGGCGATACCTCAAGAACCAGGATCAGCTTGCCGTCGATCCTGTAGTCCCGGGCCTCCACGTGGGGCATCGGAAACACGGTGCCCCGTACCAGGTCGACCAGGTGGTCGCGCAGCTTGGTGGGCGGCTTGTCCTCGTTCACGCCAGTGACCGTGACCTCATCACGGTTGATGCCGAAGACCATGGTTCCGCCGTCCCCGTTGGCGAATGCCGCGACGGTCTTCAGGGTCCGCCGGCCCTGCTTGGTCGGAAGGCACTCCTTGAATTCGACCTGGGGTCCCTCACCGGAGGCGATCAGGGCCTCGATGCGGACCTGCGGCTCGACTGGCATCTCGATCTCCACCCCTGCCCGGTCCAGATCGCCCGTCCAGCCGGACCCGGGATCGATCGAGCGGTAGTCGAGCCACATGGTGCCTCGCTTCAGCCACAGCCACGCGTGCGCAGGCAGGCCGTGCACGAGCGGGAAGGTGACCTCGCCCGCCGCTTCGAGCCGACGGCTGCTGCGCTCGGACTCCCCGAACAGCTCGAGTTCCGCGCCGTTCACACGGCTGCCTTCCACGACGACGACCAGTTGCGTCGGAGTCACGTGCACTCGGCCGAGCCAGGCGCCTCCCTCGGCGAAACGCAGCCGGGCCAGGTCGTCGGGCGGGCCCTGCGCGCCGATGAGTGAGAAGTCGCCCTCGAAAAAGGCGCGCCAAGCGCTGTTGGGTTCCGGGAACGACGGAACGCCCTCGCCCACCAGGATCGTCTGCGGCACGTTGCGCGATCCCCGGTCTGCTGGCGCGATCATGACGTCCTCTGCCGGGACCGGCAGCGGAGCACGTTCATGCCGGGCGTAGCTGGGGTGCCGGTTTTTGTATGCGGGGCCAATCGCTGCCGGAACCGATACGGCAAGAGGCCCGAGAGCGAGAGCCGAGCCTGCCTCCGGTGAGCACAGGCCCGCCAGCACCGCCGCGGGCACACGGCACGCGACGAAGGCATGGTCCTGGTATTCCCATAGGGCTTCCGACCACTGGGGCGGCTCGGCCCCGATGAGCGCCCAACAGTGATAGAGCCCCCATCCCGTACCTGTTCGCACAGCCATCGCCCGCACGTACGCATCCTGCTCACTGGTCTCCAGGTCGCGGCGGAGAGTGTCGAGATCGATGCTGCGGGCGTTCATGCCGCGTATCCCCTTGCTCAGGTGCGAAGGCGAAACCGGCTCGACCTCGCCACGGGTGAAGAAATCTAGTGCGCAAGCCGCTGTCCGACGAACCGGATACTCTCCCCCCGACAGCCACTTGGCGCCCGTTGCCCGAGCTGCTGGGGCGGCGGCCCACCGACGCGCAACATCGGTGAGCCCGCCTGGTCCCCGGGACGCCCGCGTCGCCCATTCCGCCCAGGGCGCACGTCAAATGCAACCGGAAGTCGGAGCGTTCGTCGCCGCGGCCGGGGCAGAGATCGAACTGGCCGGCGCGGCGGTCACCGTCCTGGAAGTACACCTCCTTGAGCGCTTCGGCGGCGATCTGCTGGAGCTGCTGGTCGCTGGCACCCTGCTCCTGGGCCTCAAAGAGCTGGGCGGCGTACTGGGGTGGCAGCGCGACCGTCAGGTGCCGGAGCCGGTCCTCGTCCGTCGTGCCGATAGGCGCGGTGTAGCCGATCCGTGCGCGGGTTTCGATGACGATGCCGCCGGTGGTCGCCGCCTTCTGTCGCGCCTTGGCGCGGATCTGCGGCTGCCACCGCTTCTTCACCTCACGCTCCAGGCGGGCGGCGAGGTCCGGGCGGGGTTTCTTGATCTGGTCTTTCACGTACCGCTCCACGGTGCGCTGCGAGATCCGCAGCATCTGGGCGATCGCCTTAGTGCCCTTGAGCTGCTTGACCAGGTAGCGCATCTGCGCGCCCGCGCTCTTGGGCGCGGGGCGGGTGAACGCCTTCTGCACCGCGGCGTCCAGGCCGTCCCCCGAACAGGCTCATCGCGCTCTACCTACTCCCCGGTGTCCTGGTCGGTGACGGTGCCGTCCTTGATGTACTGGGTGAGGTTGAGCTCCGGGGCGTTGAACTGCTCGCGCACGCCCTCGCCCCACAGCCCGCTCTGGGTGCCCTCCCACTTCACCAGGCCCGGGTTGATGCCGAGCTTGAAGCCGCCGGGCAGCGGCTTGCCGTTCCGGTAGGGCAGGAAGTCCAGCGGCATCTCGCCATCGACCGCGTACACAACGCAGTCGGACAGGATCGCCACCGGGTACTGCCCGGTGAACGCCGCATGCTTGACGATCTTCCGGTGGAAATTGATCCGCGTGCGGGAGATGATCGCCGCGCGGATGTCCGGCCGCCACGTCGGCCGGGACAGCGCCCGCCACGGCTCGCCCGGCCTCCAACCCTCGCCCCGGGGCCGCTCGCGCAGCTTGCCCGGCCCTCCCTTGACCGTCGCCTTGACCGCGTCCACGACGATCGCCAGCTACGGGCCGCGCCAGCCGTCCGTCGCGGCGAGGAGGTCGGCCGGCGGCGTATCGGCGTGCGCGCCGAGGTCGGCCATTGTGGCGAGGAAGGCGTCGCGCAGCCGGTTGTGCCAGCCGTCCGCATGGCCTACGCAGGCGGCCTGGTGAATCGCAACTCCCCCAACAATGGCGCAAAGACGAAATCGCCTCCGCTGTCGTGGACATCGAACTCCGGGCCGCCGACCGGCCCGCCCCAGCCCGGCCCACCGCAGACACCACGCATCCTGTTCCGGTGAAGCCACTGCCGCAGCGGAACCACCACGATGAGTGCGACAAGGAGTTGCACGAGGGCGGCACCTGCACCTGCGACCTCATCGAGCAGTACGGGCCGCCCTCCGAACGGGAGGACTCCTACTGAGACAGTCTCTGACTGCTCCCTCCCTGTCCCCGGTATCCGCGCCTTTCGAGGCCCGGGGAATTGTGCTGCTTGCAGTGGGCTACCACTCGCAGCAGTGGGGCAGTTGACGGGCAGCATGGGCCTACACCTGTCCACTCCACGAAGTCACTTCGAGAATCGACCATCCCGAGCGGGTCCATCGGAACACTGCCTGGTCGACGTGGAACGAGCCAAGCCAGATCGTGTGCACCTCTGCCGGAACATTCGGGCTGTCCGTGGGCACGAACCCGCGGGACAGCGACATGGTGATGTCCAGATGGGCGGGATCGGCCCACAGGAAGAGGTGCCCCTCCCGGTCGGGATGGCGGGCCAGCTTCTTCACCTTGTTCTCGCCCTTCGAGGCGAGGAACGCGTCGACGTAGGGCGAGATGGTGTCAACGGTGCTGCTGGCCACGGCGAAGTTCAACTCGGTGGGAAGGATCCGGCCCGACGCCTTGTCGCTGCGGATCCGAAGCGCCCGCACGACCTGGAGCTGGGCGAGCTCTTGAAGGTCGGCCGCGTGCGGCGGGGTAGGCAACTGACCGTCCGGGGTGCTGTCGTCCCAGCCGTTCAGGCCGATCGTGTCCAGATTCGCCTGTTCCTGGCGCAGCAGGAGGGCCGCTAGGGGCCCCGAGATCTTCTTGAGCTGTGCCTGGGGGGTGAACTCAACGATCCAGTCGCCTTGCAGTCCCGGAACCGGGTGGTCGTACTGGCGGTCAAGGCCGGCCCACAGGTTCTGGCGGTCTGGGTCGATCGTGGAGGACACCTCCAGCGCGACCTTCGGCCCGGCTCCGTCGACGGCGGGCTCGAGGAGGAAGTCCACCATTCCGTTCTCGGTCTGGTCGTCGTGGCCGTCCCGCCAGGTTCCCAAGATCTCGTTGACGGCAGCCTCCGCCCGGAGCTCCTCCGGGGCCGGCGCGACTGGCTTCTTCCGCTTCACAGGACGACCGTACTCCGCAGCCCTTGCCGCTACGACGGGGTTTCCTATGCGGCTGACCGGACATGGACGTGGCACTGAGGCCGTTGCGCGTCGGTACGAGAGCGGGCTGCAGAGCGGCGGATACGCAATGATGTCCGGCATGCCTTCCCTGTCGTTGTTCAGCGATGACCCCGTCGACGGATCGCCCTCTGCTCCTGATCTGCTGGGCCGCCGAAGCTACGCGCGCGAGGCAGCAGCTCTTGTGCGCAGCGTCCGCACGCAGAGCGACTCAAGTGTGCTGGCGCTGATCGGAGCATGGGGGTCTGGGAAGTCGTCCGTGCTGACGATGACGATGGACGCGCTGCGCGAGGAATCGGCTGGGACAGAGCGCTGGCTGATTGCAGAGATCAACCCGTGGTTGTACCCAGACCTGGAATCGCTAACGTCGGGGCTGTTCGCGGAGATCCGCGCCGCATTGCCTAAGGACAAGCGGTGGTCGACGGCGAGGGAGAACCTGGGGAAGTTCGCTCAGGAGGTATCCCCGCTGGGCAGCCTGACGGGTCTCCCGGGTGTGAACGCCTCGGGGGTTATGAAGGTAATAGGCAAGCGCATCGCGGGCGAGACCAGCGCGACGGCGACGAAGCGTAAAGTCGAGGCCGTGCTACGCGAGGCCGACACTCCCATCTTGGTCGTGATGGACGACCTGGACCGCCTCACCCCCGACGAGTTGCTCCTAGTCTTCAAGCTCGTGCGGCTGATCGGGCGCCTGCCCAATGTGCACTACCTGCTCAGCTACGACGAGCACACACTGCTCGATGTGCTCACCCGCAGCGACCTGGTTGGCGGCGAGGTCTCGCGAGCCCGGGAGTTCCTGGAGAAGATCGTGCAAGTCCGCCTCGACTTGCCAGCCTTTCGCGAGCAAGAGGCGCTCGCTCTGATGAATCTGTATGTCGCCGCGCTCCTTGAGCGCCATGAGCGGCAGTTGACGCCGACGGACATGTCCCGACTCGGCGAGGCGTATGCGTCGTATCTGCAGCAGCGTCTGCAGACGCCACGGTCGATCAAGCGGTTCATGGGTCAGGCTGACGCGAGCCTCGGCTCAGTCGTTGGTGACGTGGACCTCGTCGACTTCATGCTGGTGACGTTCCTGCGAACCATGGAACCCGGCGTGTACGCGATGATCAAGCGGCACCGTGCGGAACTGACGGGCACCACCTACACGCCCAGGCACCACACTCAGCTTGATGGGCTGAAGCTCTGGCGAGACCGCGTCCAGCGCGCCGATGTCGCGGACCAGCACATCGACACCGTAATCGGCCTGCTCGGAATGCTCTTCAGCCCGGTAGCCAACGTGCTGGAGAGTTGGCAGGCAACCGCGGCGGGCGACGCGGAACGGCGCCACGGCATCGGCAGCAGCGACTACTTCGATCGCTACACCTCCTTCCGTGTGCCGGACGACGACCTCCCGGAAGCCACGTTCGACCGCGCCGTCCAGCAGATCGTCAGCGGACAGACTTCAGACGAGGCAACTGCCCTGTTCGAGAGGCTGCGCACTGATACGCACCGCGTGATACGCCGCCTCGAACAGCGCCTCCCACTGGCTGCCACCGAATCCGAGGCGCTGCTGGCCCTGCTGGCGGACGAGTACGGCCACGTCCAGGGCCCAGCCGAGGCCTTCGGCCTGCTCCGGCCCGAATCAGCCGTCCAGCACCTCGCGCGGCGCGTCCTGGCCGACCTGCCAAGCGAGCAGCGCCCTGAGGCACTGGCCCGCATGGCCCAGACCCCGGACGGCGGCGTACTCGCCGTCCAGACCCTCCGTAACACCGCCTACCCCACAGAGCAGCAGACTGGCGACCTCGCCACAGATGCGAACCTGGCTGCCTGGGCCCGCACAGCCCGCGACGTCCTAGCCACGCACCTTGCCCACCACCTGCTGCCCGCGGCACAACACGACGCCGACCAACTCACACCCGTACAGCGCGAACTGCTTCTCGCCTGGACGATGCTTGCCCCGGACCAGGCAGGTGAATGGACTCGAGAGCGCCTGGACAATCAGGACTGGGAACTCCTCGCTCTACTCGTCAGCCTGACGCCCCGCCAGCTCATGAACGGGATGCCCCTCCTGAGCCCCGTGGACCTCGATCGGTTCAACGTCCTCATCGGGCTCGATCGCATCATGGCCCAACTCGCGCCCCAGATCGATGCCACCCCGCCCCAGCTACCGCTCTCCACCACCCTCGCAACCCCGGACCTGCACCAGCAGCACATCCTCAGTACCCTCCGCCGATACCGCGACCAAAACCCGCAGCAGCCAACGACCCCCTGACCGGCGGGCGGCTTGTCCGTCCCGCATCGCGCGCGGCCCCGCCGTCGCGTGCAAGGAGCACCAGCGGCGCCCCGATCCCTCGCCCCTGCCCGGCGCCCTGTCCCCCACCCACTTCTCTGTTCTTCCTGCTGTGGGGCGTGGACTCGGGGCGTAGAGGGGATGTCGGCTTCCCGGACACCGGACCGGCACGCAGTTCCGGCGTGTTGACGGCGTTCGTCACGGCCGGAGCCTGATGCACAGCGCCCGCAGCCCAGCCGACGCGCACGCTGCGGACGCGTGCTGCTCATCTGCGTCGGCGGCCGGGCCGTGCCCGGGCGTGGATGGTGTGGTCGGCCAGGTGGGCGAGGACTGCGTGGTTGGCCTCCCAGCCGTCGGCGACCTTGGAGGCGGCTCCGGGGTATGCGGGGTCGTTGGAGGGGTGGGCGTCGAGGAGTTCGGTGATGCCGGCGCGGGCGACGACGATGCAGGCGTGGCGGTGGCGTGAGGTGAGGACGCACAGGCGGCCGGCTTCCAGGTGGAAGGCGGAGGCGTCGCCGCGGCCGGAGAGGGGGTGCAGGACGATGGTGACGCGGAATTCGCAGCCCTGGAGCCGGTTGGCGGTGTCGACGGTGATGCCGTGGAGTCGGGGGTAGTGGCGGGTCAGGAGAGCGCGGATGTGGTGGGCCTGACTGCGGTGGGCGATGCCGATGGCGATGTCACCGGGCTGCAGGGCGTGCCCCTGGGGGTTTTCCTCGCAGGTGGTGATGGCGCGCCGGGTCAGCAGCCGCTCGGCGATGCCGAGGACGGCGTGGAAGGCTTCGATGTCGAGCTGGCCGGTGATGCGGGCCGCTAGTTCGAACAGTGCCCATCCGGTTCGGGCGGCGTGTTCGATGACCTCGTCGGTGGGGGTGCGCATGCCAGTGATGGGGAACGTGAGGGTGCGGTCGGCTTCATGGCTTGCGGCGTGGAAGGGCGTGGAGGGGTAGAAGGCGTTGCTGATCGGGGGGACGGCTGAGGGCGGCAGGCGCCAGGACACGGGCAGGGAGTGGACGGGCAGGTCGCGGTTGTTGGCGAGCAGGACGGCGACCGCGCTGTTCATGGGGTCATGGGACAGGCCTTGGAAGCGGTCGGTTTCGACCGCGGAGAAGGGGTCGAGTTGGCCGGGATCTCCGACGAAGAGTGCCCGGTCGAAGAGGCCGGCGGTCCACAAAAGCATGTCGGAGCGCATCTGGTAGGCCTCGTCGATGATCGCCCATGGCCATCGGCGGTCGGTGACCGTGGCCCATTTCATGGCGGTTCCCACGATGACGTCGGCCGTCTTTTCGAGGTTTTCGATGCGGATGCCGATACGGATGCCGGGATGTGCCTGCAGGTCATCCGGGACGGTGTGTTCCGTTCCGGTGAGCCGGGCGGTGCGCAGATGCGGGTGGTGCCGGGCGAATCGCCGCACGAGATGGTCCACCTGGCTGTTGGTCTGGGCGATGACGACGCAGGGGGCGCTGGCTTGCGCGAGGGCGTCGGCAGCCTGGGCGACCAGGGTGGATTTTCCGGCGCCGGGCGGGGAGTCCACGACGAGTCCGCGGTGGGTGAGCGTGGGTAGTTGCTCCAGGATGGCGCGGGCGGCCGTGTCCATCCGCTGCTGCGGCGATGCCTGATGGGGCGGTGTCACTGTTCTTCCTCGCCCTCGTCCTCGTCGCTGTCGTCCGGTTGGTCGGCAGGAGGCCCGCCGTGGGTCCAGGGTGTCTGGTCTCGTGAGGGGAATTCCGGCATCCGGTAGTGGTCGGGTGCGATGGTGAACACGAGGAAGGCGCCGGCTTCGGGCAGGACGGCATGGTTGGGGCGGGCCACTGTGCCCATGCCGGCGGTGATCTCGAGTTCGACGAGGGTGTCGCCGTCGGCCGGAGTGACCTCGCAGATCTTGTAGCGGGCGTTGCGGTGGGTGTGGCAGGCCAGGAGCTGGCCGGGTTCCATGGGCACGGGGTCCGAGGTGGACACGGCGAGGCGGGGCCGCCATTGTGCTCGTCCGGTGGGTCCGCGAAGGGTGTGCTCCGGGTCGATCGTGGTGACGGGACCACCGAAGGCTTCACCGGTAGTGCGCAGTTCTGCCCGTACGAAGGGCTCGTCGGCGGCGCGTTCGGCGGCGAAGGCGGCGGCTGCGCGTTCCATGTGGGCCAGGCGGACGGCCGCGGTGACGGCGTGGTCGCGGGCCGGCCGGGGGCGTCCGTCCTGGGCCAGGTAGATGCATTCGTCGGTGAAGGCAGTACGTTCGTAGTCCCAGCGGCGTGCGGTGCCCTTGGCTTCGGGGAGAGCTTGCAGAAGCGTGTAGGCCTGCCACATCAAATCCCAGGTGGGCTGCATGTAGGTGGCCAGCAGGCGGTCGAGTTCTTGCAGGGTGCGGGTCTGCTCCTGGCCCCGGGCCTGGCGTCGGGCGCGGGCGTAGGCGTCGAACAGGGGCGCCAGTTGGTCGTTGTCGAAGGCGGCGTCGGTGGCTGGTCCCGCCGGGCGGTGGGTGGCCGGGTCTTCTGCTTCTAGTGCGGCGTCGCGTCCCGAGGCTGCGTGGCGGGGCGGGTCGATCCAGGCCAGCAGGGTGGCCAGGTCCTCGTCCTCCTGGGGGCTTTGGCCGCTGACCCAGTGCATGCCGAGGAAGCTGGTCATGGGGATGAGGGCGGCTGAGCCGGGGAGGTCGGCGCGGTCGGTGAGATAGGTGAGCCAGTGTCCCAGGCGCTGGACGGCTCGGGAGTCGGGATTGTGGCCGTCGGCGCTGCGGAATCGCAGGGCGTCTCCGAGGTCTTTCAGGTGCTGCACGGTCTGGGGGTTGGGGACGAGGATCTGGGGGGCGTCGGTGTAGCGCCGGCGTGCCGGCTTGCTGGAGGTGGCGGGCAGGTGTTCGCTGTGCCGCTGGCAGGCGTCGATGTATGCGGTGACGGCGTCTGCCAGGGTGGCGAGCATGGGGGCGGTGCTGCCTGAGGGCGGCGCGAGCAGGAGCCGGGGGCGGCGCGGGTCGGTGCCCAGCATGACGGCCAGCGGTCGTGCGGCGGGCCCGGATTGCTTCAGCGCCAGCAGCATCAGCGGCTGGTCGCTGAGGTGGAGGTGGCGCAGTTGGCTGGTGCGTTGGGCGTTGCCGGTGTGGGCGGCGCGCATCCGCAGGAGTGAGGTGAGCCGGATCATGCGGTGTCCGTCTGGAGGTCTGCGTGGATGCGCTGTGCGTGGCGCAGGGCCTGGGTGATGTCTTTCTGGCCCCGTGAGGGGTGCAGGTGCCCGTCGGTGAGGGCCAGGGCCGTGGCGATGATGTCGATTCCCGCGAGGTCGTCGCGGACTGCGGTGCCCAGGGCCGCGGTCCTGCCCTGGTTGCGGGCCTCGGTGCGGCAGTGGAAGGCCAGGTCGCAGTGGTGGCGGCAGCCGGGGGTGTAGTACGGCCGCACGGTGGCGAGTGCGGCAACGAGTTCACCGCGGGGTCGGGTCGGTCTCTGGTCGGGGCCGGGCGCCAGGTCGAAGGTGGTGCCGGGGGGAAGCTTGTCCAGCAGTTCGGGCAGGCGCCGGAGTCTGCCGAGGTGGCGGCTCAGGTTCTTGATCTGCTTGTGGGCGCTGAAGGGCGTGGCGGTGGGGTGGCGGGTGAAGTTGCGCGGGTTGACCAGGATCACGGTGTCGGAGACGCGCTCTGGCGGGAGGCCGTTGTCCGCGAGGAGTTCCCGCAGGGCCAGGACGTAGGCTGCGGCCTGGGTCAGCGCTGCGTTGGTCTTGATGGGGTCGGGCTGTCCGTGGATGACGGGGAAGGATTTGATCTCCACGACGTGGAAGAGGCCGTCGCGGTGGAAGGCGATGACGTCGGGCTCGAGGTAGGCCTGGTGGCCGGCGACGGTCAGACGCAGTACGGGGTGGTCGAGCAGGGTGCGGGGAGCCGGCTTTCGGCGTGCTGCGCTGAGGATGCGGGAGCGGGTGTGGGCGCGGCGTAGCCTCAGGGGGGACTTGTCGTCATCGCTGCCGACGCTGTTGACGTCCTCGTAGGACACCTCGGACGGGGTCAGGCTCAGGGCTTGGCGGAGCAGCGGCACCAGGGGTGCTCCGGCTTGGGCGGTGACCTCGCGTTCGAAGGTGAGGCCGTAGTCGAGGGCGAGCTGGGATTTTCTCAGCGGCCGCGGCAGGCCCAGATGGGCGGCGAGGGCGTCTTTGTCGATGCCGGCCGCGTCCAGCAGGGAGCGGCGGTCGCAGCTCGGATTGGCGGTCAGCGCTGCCAAGGTGCGTGCATTGTGCGGGATGGGCGGCGCGGTTCCGCGTAATACGCCCAGTCGTGCGTCGAGCGAACTCACTGTTTTCCTTGGGCAAGACAGGGCACAGCCGTGCTGGTTGCAGGGGCGGGTTTACGAAGTGCGGCGCAGGCGGGCGGTGTCGCGCAGGATATTGCCGAAGATCTGCTCCACGTCGCCGAGTTGCCCGCGTGCGCGGTGCGCCGCTTCGGCACGGGTGTCGGCGTCGTCGTCGGCGTGGATCTCCAGTTCCGCTGCGGCGGCCCGGCGCAGCGCATCCAGGTCGAGCGGGCCCCGGGGGGTGTCGCCGTGGATGTTGCGGCTGTAGTGCAGCAGGAGTTGCTGGACGGGCTGCGGCATCCCCTTCTCGTCGGCGAGGTGTTCGGCGGCGTCCGCGAGCCGCAGGGCCGAGGTGAGGAAGTGGACGCGCTGGGTGAGCGGCCCCACCAGGCGCTGCTCCAGCGGCCAGGTGCTCAGGGCGAGCAACCCGCGGGCCGGTGAGAGCAGATCGGAGGTCAGCGCAGGGCAGATGTAATAGGCGCGGCCGTAGGGGGCGGAGCGGAAGGAGCGTTCCTCGTCGCGGCGCAGGGTGGTCAGACGTGCCGTGTTCAGCGGGCTGGAAAAGAACGCCTGGTGGACCTGGCTGAGCAGTTTCGGCGAGGCGGGGACGGTGAGGAGGGCCAGCGCCTGGTGGACCTGGTCGCGTACGGGCACGCCCTGGTTGGACTCGGTGACCGTCTGCGCGGGCTCCGGCCGGGCCCCTGGCTGGACCTCCGGCTGGGCCGTGTCCGGGACCTCACTGAGCCCGCACAGAACGTTCCACGCGTGCCGAGTGCGGGTCAACTCCTCGCCCAGAACCTTCACTTGAGCGTCGTCGTGTTGCGTGAGCGCCTGCCGGAGCGCCTCTTGCAGCTGCTGCATGCGCTTCTCGAGAGCGACCAGATGCTCATCCATGCCCGCATGCTAGCAGTCACTCGGGACTCCCAGTTTTACCCCAGGCAATCGCGAAGACCGACATCTGGTGGATCTGGTCGCCTATTGGGTACGCCCGGGTGGGGCTCGGCGACCATCAACGCGGGCGTCAGCTGGGCCGCGTCCGGGACATCACCGAGCCCGCACAGAACCTTCCAGGCGCATCGACTGCGTGTCAAATCCGCAGTCAGGCGGCGCACTTGGAAAGTACCGTGTTGCGCGAGCGCCTGCCGGACCGCCTCCTGCAGCTGCTGCATGCGCTTCTCGAGAGCGATCAGGTGCTCGTCCATACCGGACGCCGACGAATGCTCGGGAAGTCCAGTTTTACTCCAGGGATTTTGATGTACAGTCCCGGGCTCATAAGGCACCACCGGTGCCCTCCTACGCCTCGCTTCCAGAAGGGCGCATGAAGGCATGAGCAGACTGCTCCACACCTCCGACTGGCATTTAGGCCACATCCTGCACGGGCATCCACGCGACGAGGACTTCGACGCCGTCTTGGCCGAGATCGTGGCCATCGCCCAGGAGAGCAAACCGGACCTGATCGTCCACAGCGGCGATCTGTTCCACTCCTCCCGTCCCACCGTCCGCGACATGTTCCGCGCCATGCGCACCCTGCGCGAACTCGCCGCCATCGCCCCCACCGTGGTCGTGGCCGGCAACCACGACTCCCCCGACTACTTCGAGTTCTTCCACTCCATGAACGGTCCCTCCTACGGCCGGGGCCTGTTCTTCGTCGACCGGCTCCGCCCGGCACACGACGGGGGCGTGATGACCTTCGAGGCCTGCGGCGGTGAGCAGCGCATCCGGCTGGCTGTCCTGCCCTTCGTGCACCCGAACCGGTTCTGGCGGCGCGATTCCACCACCGGCACGTCGTATGCCGACTACACCGCGGCGATGCGCGGCCTGCAGGGGGAACTGACGGAGGCCTTGCACGAGGAGTACGACCCCGACCGGGACATCCTGCTGTTCACGGCCCATGTGTTCATCACAGGCGCCAGGACCTCCCCGAGCGAACGGGCCGTGGACGAGGCCTTCGAGACCCCTCCCGAAGATCTTCCGGTGGTGTCGTACGCCGCTCTCGGACACATCCACCGCCCGCAGGCCATCGAGGGCCTGAAGTTCACCGCCCGCTACGCGGGCAGCCCGCTTGCCATGGACTTCGGTGAAGCCGACGAGACCAAGAGCGTCGTGATCGTCGACGCCGACCCGGGACGGCCGGTGCGGGTACTGCCGCGCCGGCTCTCCAGCGGCCGGCGGCTGACCCACTTCACCGGAACCCTCGAGGAGCTGAAGGCCGCCGCCGACCAGTACGACGGGACCTTCCTCAAACCGGTGATCACCGGCGAGGAGCCCGACGGGCTCCTCAGCCAGAAGATCGCCGACATCGTCCCGAACGCGATCCTCATCAACCCGGCCCCGGCACGGGAAGCGGCCGCCGGCGCCGTCCTGGACGGTGACCTGGGCGACGAGCCGGAACTCCCCGACGCATTCCGGGCCTACCTGGCACGTGAGGGAGTGGACGCAGATGCCGCGGAGTCGACCGTCACCGCATTCCTCCACCTGCTCAACGAACTCGACGACGAGACGCTGACCCCGGTCCCGGCCGAGGAACAGCTGCGCGCCGCGCTGGAAAACCCCTGGACGGAGGCGTCATGAGGCCCTTGCAGCTCACCCTCACAGCAGTACGCAGTTACCCCGGCGCCAGCACCATCGACGTCACCGGCAAGCATCTGCCTGGCACCGCTGGCGATACCGGCGCGGGCAAGTCCGCCGTCCTCGAGGCGATCGCTTTCGCGCTGTACGAGGCGTGCCCGTGGCCGAAGGACAGCAGGGGTTTTGAGGAACTGCCGTGCACCGCGCTGGAAGACACCGGGATGGAGGCATCGTGAAGCCCTTGCGGCTCACCCTCACGGGCGTGCGCAGCTACGCCGGCACCTGCAGCATCGACTTCACCGGCAAGCGCCTGCTCGCCATCCTGGGCAACACCGGCGTGGGCAAGTCCACCATCCTCGAGGCGATCATCTTCGCCCTGTACGGGACGTGTTCGTGGTCCAAGGATCCCAAGGCCGCCTACGAGCTGATCGGCAAGGGATGCCCCAGCATGGACGTGGCGTTCGAGTTCTCGGCGAACGGCCGCGAATGGAGTGTGCGCCGCACCCTGCATGCGGACGGCAAGAAGGGGCCGCAGGCCGTGCTCGAGTCCCTCGCCGAAGACAGCGCCGACATGCGGGTCGACGGCAAGGCCGCGGTGACGCAGGCGGTGACCCGGATCATCGGGCTGAACTGGGACGGCTTTGTCAGCACGGTCCTGCTGCGCCAGGGAAAGTTCGGCACCCTCCTCAAGGCCCCCAGGGCCATCCGTGCCGACATCCTGCGGCACATTTTCGGCATCAACGAGCTCGAGCGTGTACGCAAGCGGGCGGGCGTGCGACTGGAGCGCCTGAATACGCAGATCACCGAGGCCACCAGGGCCCGCGCGATTCTCCTGCCGGATCCTCATGCTGCCGCTTCCCAAGCGCTGCTGGACCTGGAACGCACCCGGGGTATCGCGGCGCGCCGGCGCGAGCGACTGGATGCGCTGCGCGCGGCCCAGGACCGGGCCGTCGGGCACAAGCACCGCAAGACGGGCGTGGACAAAGCGGCGCGGCTGCTGCGTGAGCGCGCTGTGGCGGATGCGAGCATCACGACGGCTGCGCTGGCGCGGAAGAAGAGGGAACTCGATGCCGAGGCAGCAGAACAGGAGACCACCGGACGCGACCTGACCGCGAAACTGGAGGCGGCGCAGGGCGCCCTGGACACGGCCGCACAGGCCGGTGACACGCTTCGATCCCTGTCCAACGCGTTCGCTGTCCTGTCCCGCCTGCCGGAGCGTGCAACCGGCCTGGACGCCGTCGAACAGCGGCTGAAGCAGGAGCAGGAACAGCACACCGAGCACGACCAGGAGCACACGCAGGCACGGCAGGAACTGGAAAAGCACGAGCAGCGCAACGCGGCCCTCGTCGAGGCCGCCGGCCGGGCCGAGCGCATGGTGAGCGAGGCACGCACGCACACCGAACAGATCCAGGAGGCCGTCCGGGCAGCGCTGCAGGAGGCCAACACCGCGGCCGGGCATCTGCAGACGCAGCGCACGACGCTTGAGACGGTGGAGGAACAGCGCCGCCACAGCGCCGGCCTGGAGAGCGAGTTGAAGAAGCGGCGCGGCGCTCTGGAAGCAGCCCAGGACGACCTCGCTGCGCTGCAGCGCCGGGAGGCCGCCCACGCGGCGGGCGCCGGTCTGGCGCCCGGGGACGCCTGCACGGTGTGCACCCGGCCCGTCCCAAGCGACTTCACTCCCCCGCCGCTGTTGGACGGCAAGGCGCTTACTCAGGCCAGACGCAAGGTCACCACACGCTCGAACGCCGTTGAAGCGGCGGTGGAGGCCAGGGCGGAGGCGGCCGCCCAGCTGAAGGTGTCCGAGCAGAAGGTCGAAAAGCACCGCCGCGGACACCTGGCCGCCCGCGAGCGCATGGACGCGGCATTGCTCCAGGTGCAAGAGCTCGTAGATGCGGTGCACCCGGCCGGCGCTCCGGCCCCGGCCACCGCCCTGAACACGCTGGGCGGGCAGGCGACGGCTCAGGCGCATGCCCTTGCCGAGGGCGAACCAGTAGGCCGGGCGGAGATCACCCGTGCGGTCAAAGCACTTGCCCAGCTGCTACGCGACGCGGAGGGTGAGGCCCTCACGGCACACACGAGCGCCCAGGCGGAGCTGGGGGCGGCGCAGGCCGAACATGAGGCGGCCCGGGCCGAGCTCAAACGCCAGCGCGGCCGTTTGCAGCGTGAACGCAAACGGCTGGACAAGACCCTGCTGCAGTACGAGACCGAGCTGGCGAGTCTGCTGAAGGAGGTCGGCGAACTGCCGCCCTCCATCCGCCCCGCCCAGTCCTCCCCGTCACAGCTGCCCTCCCTGCAAGACATCGCCTCCGCTAAGGAGGCGGCCGGCCAGCGCCTCGAACGGCTCGAGCAGAAGACAGTGGAGCGTGACGACGCCCGGCAGGCCCTCACGCTGCACAGCGAAAACCTGCAGGCCCTGGACGCACGCCGCCGGCGCACAATCGAGACCCCCGCGCGCAAGCTCATCAAGCAGCTGGAGCGCTGGGCGGACACGGCCACCGATGCCGCAGGCCTTCTCGAGGTGGAGGCATCCCCCGACCTGCCTCCCGTCCCGGACGCAGGCGACCTGGCCGCCGTCGACACCTACTGCATGGCCCTCGCCTCGCTGCATCAGCGTCTGACCGGCACGCTCGGGCAGGCCGCGCAGCACGCCACCGACGAGGTCCGCGCATTCGAGAAGGAGCTGATCCGCCAAGCCGGCGCCACCGCCGACGAGACGGACCCGGAACCCGGCTTCCCGGTGCCCGAGAAGAGCGACCTGCTCGCCCCCGCCGTTCTCGACCCGCTCAGCCGCAAGACCATCCAAGCCGAAGCAGCGCACGACACGGCCAAGGCCGATCTGAGCACCGCACAGTCCCAAATCCCCTACGCCGACGCGCTGGGCGCCGCCCTCGAAGCCGCCCACCGGCAGGCCGCGGTGTGGAAGAGCGTGAGCGACCAGCTCACCGACGGGAGGTTCCTCACCTATCTCACCGATCAGCGCACCCATTCGCTGCTCAGGCACGGCAGCAGGATCCTCCGGCAGATCTCCATGGGTGACTACGCGTTCACTGAGGACTTCAAGGTCGTTGATCGCGCCACCAATCACGCGCGCGACCCGGAGACCCTCTCCGGCGGAGAGACCTTCCAGACCTCCCTCGCGCTGGCGCTGGCGCTCGTCGAACTCCACAACACCAGCCACAACAAGCTGGAAAGCCTGTTCCTGGACGAAGGCTTCGGCTCGCTGGACAACACCCGCCTGGGCGACACCCTCGCTGTCCTGAGCGACAGCGTGGCCCAGGACACGAGGGTCATCGTCATCAGCCACCTGTACCCGGTGGCCGAGGTCGTCGACGACGTCCTGCTCGTCAACAAGACCGACCAGGGCTCCACGGCCGCCTGGCTCACACCGCAACAACACACCTCAGTCATCCACGACGGGATCCGGCGCCTGCTGGAAAACACCTGAGCAGTACCAGTACCAGTACCAAACCGGGCACCACAGTCGCCGAGAAGCCCATCTCCCGGCCCTCGAACAGCCTCTTCGGGCGCCGGCAGCTCCCCCGTGCGGTGACCGGCGGGCCCGGCACTTCCTTCCCGGCGCATCACAGGCCGCCCCTGCATGCCCGCGGCCGGCGCTGACAAGAACTGGCTCAGCGCCGAGCGCAGCCTCCCACCCGACGGCACCGCAGCAGGACGGCCAGTGCCGGATCCTCCCCGGTATCCCGGCGCACGCGAGTGCTCCTTGGAACAGCCGGGCCATCGAGGAACACGCCCCCCTTCCCAGCGAAGTTGCTGACGCTCGCACCCGGCGCAGGCTGACGGCTCCGCCGTGCCCGCCTCCCCTGGCATGACGCCACCTCACGGCCCTGACGGCCGGGCGTCGCCCGCAACGTCCTGCCCGAACACCCCCAACACCCCGAGGAAGCACGGCACTTGTGGCCCTTCCGCGATTCGTATCCATGTAAGGAGCAGACCGCATGAATGACTCTTCTGCCGGCACGCAGGGTGCCGGCAAAGCGGTTTTCACCGCCCGCTCGGGGCGGCTGGCCGCGCTGCCGCGGTTGCTGTCGCTGGACCAGAGCGGCGAGCTGACCAGCGCGCACGTGAAGCTGGTCGCCACGGCCGTGGGCCGCTCGGAGCGGGCGGTGTGGCGGTGGGTTGCCAAAGCGCGCGCCACCGGCCACGTCGACGCGGCGTCCCGGACACGGTTCAGCGTCACCCCGGAGATCCGGCGGCTGCTGGTGCTGTGGGGAGGCAACGCCTCCGCCGTGCACCGCGAGCTTAAGCAGCGGGCCCTGGCCGATCCCCGGCTGCCTGCGGCCCCGTCGCTGTCGACGATCCACCGGGCGCTGCGGCGGGACCTGACGCTTGGGGAGCGGGCCGGGCTCGCCAAGGGGGAGACCGCCCGGCGGGCCTTCGACGTGTTCGCACAGCGCCCTCCCACGCACCGCAACGCCGCCTGGGAGGGCGACCACAAGTGTGTGCCCGTGCGGGTGTTGCTCGAGGACCAGCTCGTGCAGCCCTGGGTGACCTGGTTCATCGACTGCCGCACCAAAGTCGTCACGGGGGTGGCTGTGACGCCCCACGCACCCAGCGCAGATGCGGTGCTGGCGGCCCTGCGGATGGCCCTGGACCGTGCCGAGCCCTTCGGCCCGGCCGGCGGCCTGCCGGGCCTGATCCGAGTGGACCGCGGCAAAGAGTTCCTGTGTGCCACCGTGGCCTCGGCCCTGGGCGCCTTCGCCGTGCCCGTCGTCGATCTCCCGGCCTACAGCCCGCATCTGAAGGGCACCATCGAGGCGCTCAACGGCGCGGTCGAGGACATGCTGTTCGTCTCCATGCCGCGCTACGTGCACCGGCAGACGCTCACCGGCGGCCGCACCGCGGATCCCAACGAGCCCGCGCTCTCCTTCGAGGCGTTCGTGGAGCTGCTGCTGAAGTGGGTGCACTGGTGGAACACCGAGCACCAGCCCAGGGGGCTGGGCGGCCGCACCCCGATGGAGGCGTGGTCGTGCGACCCCACTCCCCTGCACGATGTTCCCGCCGAACAGTTGGCCCATTTCGGGCTCGAGGACGACGGACGCACCCGCACCATCACCACGCAGGGCGTGCGGTGGCGCAACCGCCACTACATCGCCCCCTGGATGGTCGGCCAGGCCGGCGTCCGCGTCGCGGTGCGCCACCTGCCCCACCACGACATGACCATCGAGGTCTTCGGCCTGGACGGCGCGCACCTGGGCAGCGCCGTTCTGGCCGAGGCGGCCAGCGAGGAGCAGGTCAAAAAGGTCCGCAACGCCCGCACCGCCAAGGCGCGGCGGCTTCGCGCGGACATGAAGGCCGCGGAACGGCTGCGCCGCGAACGCTTCGAGGCCGTCACCACCGCCACCCCGCCCGAGCGCCTGGGTGCGCTGACCGAGGCGGAGGCCGAGGCAGAACTGGCTGACTCGGCCGCCGCAGGCCTGCGGCGGGCCGATCCGGACTACATCCCGCACCAGCCCGTCCCGGACGGCTGGGCCCGCCCGATCCCACCGGCCGCGGACGAGCCGGAAGACGACACCCCCGAGGAGAACGCGTGAGCGGCGACATGGACTACGGCAGGCTGCCCGCCGAGGACGAGGACCACTTCCACCGCCTCGATGCGCATCTGGTGGCCACCGACACGCTCATGACGACCCTGGACGACGTCCAGGCGACAATCGACGCCAAGGCCATGATGGTCGCCTACGGAGCGGCCGGATACGGCAAGACGATGTCGGTGAACTCGGCACTGCGCAAAATCGCCCCCGACAACACCTACCGCCTGGAGCTGCGCTCGGGCCCGACTCCCCGCGACATCCGCCACGGACTGTTCCACGCCCTGGGGCTGCCCGGGGAACCGCCGACCCGGCCGATCGAATTCGACACCCTCCTGAAGGAGACGCTGTCGCAGACGTTCCGCGTGCTGGTGTGCGACGAGGCCCAGTGGATGGGCCGCAGTTCGTTCGAGTACTGGCGCCACCTGTGGGACGACCGCAACACCGACATCGCGGTGATCTTCGCCGGCGGCGATGGCTGCTACAAGGTCCTCAAGCGTGAACCGATGCTGGCGTCACGGATCTTCATCTGGCAGAAGTTCACGCGCATGCCCGAGGACGAGGTCGTCGCCACGCTGCCGGCGTTCCACTCCCTGTGGGCCAAGGTTGCCCCGCAGATGATCCGCAACATCGACCGGGCCGCGGCCCACGGGAACTTCCGCAACTGGGCCACCATCACCAAGCACATGCTCAATGGCATGAAGATGAAAGGCCTGACCGAGGTCAAGCAGGACCTCGTCAACTGGGTGTACAGCAAGCTGGGCGGTATGTAGCAACGGCCGCGCATGCGCGGCGGCCCGGCGAGCCCGGGC
Organism: Streptomyces sp. NPDC001634; assembly: GCF_040298185.1. Lineage (NCBI taxonomy): Bacteria > Bacillati > Actinomycetota > Actinomycetes > Kitasatosporales > Streptomycetaceae > Streptomyces > Streptomyces sp. NPDC001634. Next base: position 50,024 of record NZ_JBEOZU010000034.1, read on the forward strand.
CGCCGCCGACCACCGGGCGCGCCGTACGGACCGGCCTGGTGCCTGGCCGGTCCGGGGCGGTGTGGCGGGGCGCGGCCGGGAGAGGGCGGTGGCAGTGGCGTACAGCGACGTGACGATCGTGGTGGACGAGCGGGACGACCTGTTCTACACCCGGGCGGCGCTGCAGGCGCACCGGCCTGGGGAAGGCCGCATCACCGTGCAGCCGACGCCGGCCAGCGGCAGCCCTGCCGCGCTGGCGCACGACATGCTGTATGCGCTGGGCAAGCGGCTGGCTCCCGGGCCCCACTCCCCCGACGTGTGGCTGGACTCGGTGAACACGGCCTGGCTCGCCGCGGCCGCCTGGACGGTCGCGACCGGAGTGCGGCACGTCCTGGTCCCCCGCGCCCATCTGCTGACCATCCGCCGGATCGACCAACTGCTCGCCTGGCGTGAGATGACGGGAGCTCAGCTGACGCTGCTGTGGCAGAAGCCGCCGCGCGGACTGCCGCCGGCGCTGGCCCGCGTGGAGCGCCGCGTCAGCGGCCGGGACCAGTTCAAGGCGCTCCTCGCCGAGCCGGGACCGATACCCGCGCGCCCGTCCTTCCCTCCTGCTCTCCCGGCGAAGACGGGAGCGGCGGCGACGGCGGTGGCCGCGAGGCAGTCAGCCGCCCCGCAGCCGGGCGGGACCGAGGCGGCGTCGATGAGGCCCGGCCAGCGGGGTCACCCCTGTGCCGGTGCGCTGGCCACGGCGCAGCTGGTCCAGGCCGCTCCTGCCATCGAGATCGCGTCCGAGGAGGCCGCCGCTCTAGCCACTCTCGCACACCCGCTCATCGCCGGAACGCTGAGCGTGCTGGCCTTCACCCGGGCCAGCCTGGGCAGCCTGCGCTTCACCCGCGACCTCGACATCACCGGCGACGTCTCCGCCGTCAAGCTCCACGGGGTCGGCCATCGGCACTGCCCTTTCCACGCCGTCCCTGCCTGGGCCCGCCCGCTACTGGCCGGCACCCGCGCCCACCACCGACTGACGGGCCGCCCGCCCGGGGACAGCGTGTTCGCCCCCGTCATGCTCGCCGAAGCCCGGCATCTGCGCGCGCACGCCGGACGTCTGCCCCGGCTCGACCTGTCCCTGCCCGCCGGCGCCCTCGTCCCTTGAGCTGGGGTGCCGCCCGCTGCGCGCCACAGACACGGCACAGCTAAGGCCACCGTTCGCGTCAGGCACCGCCGCCCACGGCCGGAGGGCGACGGGGGATGGGGCAGATGCTGACCTTGCTGCGCCGGGTCATGTCGCTGCCAGATCCGCAGCCCAGCACGCCACGGGTGCTGGGTATGGATGATTTCGCCACCTGGCACGGACAGTCGTACGCCACTGCGATCACGGACGGTAAACGCCATCGTCCGACCGATGTCCTGTCCGGACATGAAGCGGGACCGCTCGCCGCGTGGCTCACCGCGCATCCCCGCGTGGAGATCATCTGCCAGGGCCGGGCAGGCGCCCACGCCGAGGAGCCCGGCTCGGTGCCCCTGACGCATGGGCGCAGCCGGACTGTGACGGATTCGGCATGCGTGATGCACTGCAGTGTGCCCAGGCCCCGACGTGATTCCTGCACGGTGTGGAGCAAAACCGAGCGATGCAGAACCGAAGCCCCGATGGAGGAACGACGTGGCTGACATGGGCGGGGGGTTCACTCCAGCTGACTGCATGGGTTGCCGGCGGCTTGGGGATGCGGCAGCGGAGATGTTCGTTGAGATGCAGCGGGCGGACACAAAGGCGACGACGTTGTGCGGCGTGACTGGCGGCCTGCTGGCCGTGGACGCTGCGACGCTGTCGACTGTGCCGGGGTCCAGTTGGCTGTCGGTGGCTGCGCTGGCGTGTGCTGCGGCTCTTCTTGGTGCGGCACTCGTCGTTGCCCTGTCCGCGATCCGCCCTGTGCTGCCACGGCACGGTGGATTCAGGGTGTTCGTAGGTCCTCTCCCAGAACAGAGCGGAGCCGAGGAACTCGTGTCGACGTTCTCGGCGATGGTCTCTGGCCAGCCTGCGCGGGCGGAGGCGGAGCGGCTGGTGTTGTTCGCCGGCTTGGCGCAGCGGAAGTTCCGTGCGGTGAAGTGGGCAGTCGATTTAACGGCAACTGCCATAGGCATGGCCGGAATTGGATTGTTGAGCGGATACATCACTGCTTGAGAACATCGTGGCGTGCCGGGTACCACACTCGGGGGGTGTATGTATCAGCCGCATGTCTCGGTCATCGGTGATGATCTTTGGTCGCAGTTGTGTCAGCTGGCTCCGGTCCGTGTGCGCCCGGCCAGGAGCGTGCTGTTACGGCAGGGGGATCCGGGCACCCACGTCATCCTGCTGGTCTCCGGATCAACCTTGATCACGCTCACCGGATCGCATGGCGAACGGACGCTGCTGGCGGTACGCGGCGCAGGTGAACTGCTGGGCGAGCTGGCGGTGTTGGACAACCAGCCACGCACCGCGTCGGTCATCGCCGCAGAGGACTGCCGGGTGCACATCATCCCTGCCCCTGACTTCCTGGCCTTCGTGGACCGCCACGATCTGCAGGCCGCGCTGCTGCGTCACGCCATCGCGCGGGTACGCGAAGCGGAGACCGTACGTCTCGAGATGGCCACTTCGGCCGTGCCCGTGCGCCTGGCCTCGGCGCTCGCACGGCTGCTCCAGGCCGCGTCGGCGGGCGGCGCCGAATGCCTCGTGCGGCTGACGCAGCTGGAGCTGTCACAGCTGATCGGCGCGTCCCGCAACGCCGTGGGAACGGCCTTGAAACCGTGGCGCGAGCAGGGATGGCTCGCCACGGAGGCCGCTGGCGGACTCATCATCCGCGACATCACATCGATCCAGTCACACGCTCACGCGCAGACGTGACCGACCGCACCGGCGCGGTGCCCAGCACTGGGCACCGCCGTCGCCCGGGCGCATCCAGCATGAGGCAGCACACCCACTCGGATTTCCCCGACACGATGGAAAGGCTGCTGCCCATGCCCTCTCTCGTCCCGTCCGACGTCACCGATGTGCCGCCGGAGCATGCTCTGTTGACCGTCGATATGAAGGAGTACAGCAAGCTCCCCGAGGCGAAGATGGCGCCCGCGCGGGCCGATCTGGACAGCATGCTGTCGACGGTGTTCGCTCAGTGCGGGATCGGCGACGCGACGCTGCTCGGCGCCGTCAAGGACCGTGGAGACGGTGCCATCTTCGTGCTGCCGGCCCGGCACGCGGCACGGTTGATCGACCCTCTCCTCGTCCACCTCGGTCAGGCACTCGAGCGGCGCGAACAGACCCGGCTGGCCAGCGCGCCGACGATCCGGCTGCGGGCCAGCGTGCACGTCGGGCCCCTGGCGCCGCCGGAGCACCGGGGGGACGCGGTCAACGACGCCTGCCGGCTGGTCGACAGCGACGCGGCCCGCCGAGCCATGACCGCCGCGGTGGACCACGGAGTGCTGCTGGCTGCCGTGGTGTCGGACACCGTCTTTGGCCGCACGGTCGCCGCGGGCCGCACGCCAGCTCTCAAGGAGCATCACTTCCACCGGGCCACCGCCCGCGTCGAGGGCAAGCCGGGCTTTGAGCAGATCTGCTGGCTCTTCGTCCCCGGGCTGGTCCCCTCGGTACTCGCCCCCTACCTCGCACAGGACAGCGGCGCCGTACCCGGCGGCCGCCCCAGCCAGGCCGCTCAGCACAGCACAAAGGCCACCACCGCGAACGAGAGCAGCGGCGCCGTACGCCAGAAGGGCAAGGCCAGCGGCAAGGCCCGGCTGATCCAGGTCGGCCGCGACTACATCCCCAGCCAGGAGCAGTCATGACCGACGCCGAGGGCACTGCAGCGGTGCAGCAGCAGATCGAAGCGTCCGGCCAGGCACAGGTGACGCAGGTCGCCGGCGACTACGAAGAGCACCACCACCAGTACGTCCGGGGCTGGCAGTACCTGCGCAGCGCCAGTGTCGACGACGGCGAACTGGACCTCGCGGAACACGCGTTCGTCGATCCCCCCGGGCCGCAGGGATCCGGCCAAGTGGCGCAGGCCGTCAGTATGCTCAGCCGCCCCTACGGCAAGAGCCACGTCCTGGTGCTGTGCGGGCAGGCCGGCACGGGACGGCGCACCGCCGCGCTGCATGCGCTGCGGAAGGCGGGGGTGCCCAGGAAGCAGATCAGCTGGCTGGTCCTGGACTGGGACCAGCCGCGCACCGAGCAAATCCCCCACACCGAGGGGCGCGCATTCGTTCTGGACCTGACGGACTACCGCGATCTGTCGGAGGACTTCTACACCGCCCTTGCCGACTACCAGAAGCAGGCACAGGCCGCCGACGCCGTTCTGGTCATCCTGGCCGATCCGAACGGCTGGAACCCCAGGACCCTCGCGACCGTGCCGACCGTGCACCTCGCACGCCCCTCGGCCGCACTGGTCGCCGAGGCTCATCTGCGCCACCTCGCTGTTGGCCGGGTGGACTGGCTGACGCATGATTCACTCCACGACCTGCTCGCCCCCGCAGCGCCGGCATCCGACGGCGCCCGGCTGGCACGCCTCATCGCCGAGGCCAAGGACGACGGCCAATCCGCAGTCGGCAAGCAGTTCACCGACTGGCAGAAGCACCTGGAAACCTGGTTCGAGGAGCACTCCGCACCGGGAGACCTGCAGGAGCGCGCGCTTCTAATTGCGGCCGCTCTGCTGGATGGGGCCCCGGCCGCCGTCGTACTCGGGGCCGCGGACCAGTTGTTCACGCAGGTCGGTGGTGAACTGCCGCGTGGCGGTGCGCTGTACGGTCGTGACCTGGACAAGCGGCTGGCCGCCATCGGCGCCTCGTACAGGGATGACGAGGGCATCTCCCTGGAGGAGAAGCAGCGTGGGCTGTCCGGGGCTGCACTGAAGTATGTGTGGCGGCAGCGGCCGCAGCTGCGGCCCGTGCTGCTGGAGTGGGCCTCCCAGATCAGCGCACCCAACAAGATCGCCGTGCGTCATCTGCAGCGCATCGCCGACTGTCTGGTGCCGCTGGCGTTGCTGCCCGGCGGCTCGACCGTGCTGTCCGTGGCCAGGCGGTGGATCGAGACCGACCGTGTGGCGCACCGTCAGCTTGCCATCCACATCCTGGAGACCATGGCGCTCCATCCGGTCGCGGGCGTCGCCGTACGTAAGCAGCTGTACGACTGGGCCCAGCAGAAGACAACCAGCGAACAGCTGATCGCCGCGGTCGCCGCGGTCTGCGCGGGCGAGCTGGGCCAGCGGTATCCCCGGGTCGCCCTGACCCGGCTGCGGCTGCTGGCCTCCCGCGATGACGACCAGGCCCGAGACACCGTCGCCGACGCGGTGCGCACCCTGGTGAGCACTCCCGAGCAACGCGTCCTGGTGCTGTCGGAGATCGTGGAATGGGCCGAATCCAGCGACAGCACCATTCGTAAGGCCGGAGCGGGCACGTTCCTGGCCCTGACCGACATCACCAGCGACATCCTCCTGCCGCTGCCCGCGAACCACGAGTGCACCGGCGAGGCCGTCGGCGCTCCCGATGTGCTGGCCGGTCAGCTGTTCGTTCGCGGCTGGCGCGCGGCCCTGCAGGAGCCCAGGGCAGCGCAGGCGGCGTATCGGCATCTGGCGGCCTGGCTGGACTCGCCCAAGCTCCAGGACGACCAGGTCCTGCCCCTGGCGGCGCAGGTGCTGCGCGGTTATCTGGGCCAGGAAGGCCCATCCGGCCTGCTGGTGGGCTCGCCCGACAGCTCCGAGCTGGGACGGGCCCGGCGCGCACAGCTGTTCGCCCAGCTGATCTCCGAGGTGGCCTCCCCTGCGAGCCCCAGCGCCATGGCGCGGTCCGGTGGTGACGGCGCCGCCGTGACGGCGTGAGTCTGCTGCGCCGGCGCAGCAGACCGGCCCAGCTCGCAGCAGATACGGCAGGCACGAGCACGGCTCATCCGCTCGTGCTGAGTGACGAGCGGATGGCCAGCCGCATCAGCAGTGTGCGCTTCACCGTCCGCATCACAGGGAGCTGGCAGTGGACGACGCACCCCGGTGACACGGGCCAGGGCGACCTGGCGATGCTGGCGCGTGCGCACCTGCGCCGGCAGGCCGCGGGAATCCTGTGTCAGCACTCCGTTCTGGATCTCGCATCGGCCCACGACGCCCTCAACTCGTCCCTGACACAACGCGGTTTCCCCATGCCTGGGCTAGAGGTCAGCGGCATGGCCGAGCTGAGCGTCGCGGCAGCGGACCGCGCCCTGGCCGAGGAACATGCCCGCCGGCAGCAGGCGGCAGACCTCGAACACGGCGAGGAGCTGCATCGCCTGGCCCAGCTGCAGCGGGTGCTCGCCGACCCGGACCTACGCCGCGTGTGGTGGATGGCCCAGTTCCCCGACCGCTTCAACGACCTCGACAACCTGGCCCAGGCGCTGAAGGGGCTGCCTGCTCCGCAGGAGGCGCAGGACGACGACCTGCGCGGTGACATTCGGCGTTTCACCGACGACCTCGTCACCACCCTGCACACCCCGCAGCAACGCGAGGTCTTCGTCCAGGCCCTCGTCCAGACCCTCACGGCCCTCGGCCACCAGCGCCTGGCCACCGCCGCCGTCCTCCGGCACCGCCCTCACGATCCCGGGAGCACACCGGCATGAAACTCCATACCGCACGCTGGTTCCTGGCCCCTGTGCGCCAGCTGCGCACCCGCCGGCTCATGGCCCGGCACGGGCCGACGCTGTCGTACGACACCGCCTGGGCCCTGATCACCCTGCACAGCGCACCAGACGAAACCACCCTCGTGCGCGCCTGGGCCCGCGAGAACCCCGGCGCTGCCCCCGGCGTCCACTACGACCACTGGCACACACTGAGCCAAGCCGAACAGCAACGCCGCCTCAGGTGGCTGCGCAGACACGGGCACTCCCCCATCCAGCTCCTCCAACTCGACGCCGGCCTCATCCTCAGCACAGGCCTCCACGTCCTGGACTGGGGCCGCCCGCCGATCCCTGCCGACCAGCACCATGCGACGCCACCCCCCTGGTCACAAACCCGCGAACAGCCCTGAGCGGATCCGGTGAAGCGGTTGCGTTGGGTAGGTTTCCTTTGGGAGGGACGTCATGCCGATGAGCCTGCGTGTCAAGCTGACCGACGGTCAGCGACGTGAGCTGCACGCGTTGCTGGCTCGCCGCGATCTGACCGCCTATACCCGGCAGCGTGCGGAGTGCATCCGTTTCCTGGACCGCGGCAGGTCTGTTTCCGGAGGTCGCCGACCTGCTGGAGTGTCGTCCGGCCGCGGTCCGCGCCGCTGTCTACCGCTTCGCGGACGGCGGGATCGAGGCGCTGCCCGATGCCCCTCGGCAGGGTCGTCCGGCAAAGCTCCTGGGGCCGGACGACCGGTCCGCTCTGGCCGAGTTGCTCGATGTCTCCGCCGAGGCGGGGATCACGTGGAGCGCCCCGGCCGTGTGCGACTGGCTCGGGTCGAGCGCGAGGTGGAGATCTCTGTGGACTGGCTGAGCGAGTTGCTGCACCGCGAGGGTTTCCGCTGGAAGCGCACCCGTGACAGCGTGCGGCACAAGGCCGCCCCCGTTCTCCAGCAGGCTGCCCGGGCCCAGCTGGAGCACTTGCGGCCTTGCGGTAAGCCGCACACGCCGGAGAACGCGACCTGATCTTTTCTGGACGAGTCCGGCTTCGCCCCGACGATGCCCACCGGCTGCACCTGGCCGCGCATCGGCCGACGGGCCGTGGTGCCGCGTGCGGACACCAGAAACCGGCGGGTCAATGTGCTCGGCGCCAAGATCGTCGGTATCGAGCCGGACCTCCTCTGGCAGCACACCTGCGGGAAGATCAACGCGTGGACACTGCTGGAGTTCGTCTGCGCGCGGCTGGCGGGCCTGGGTGGTGGCGCGGCCGTGCTGGACCTGGCCGCCGACGGCCTCGGCACCGATGTGATGCCGGTGTGGGAACGGCGCAGGCGGTGCACGATAGTGCTGGACAAGGCCTCGGCGCATGTGGCCAAGGCGTTCAAGGGCCGCCGTCGTCCGCTGGGGTGGAGCTGTTCTATCTGCCGCCATACAGCCCGGAGCTGAACGACATCGAGCTGGTCCGGCGGCAGGCGAAGTACGAGGACTACGCACAGCGCGCCCAGACCAGCACCGACTCCCTCGGCAAGGCCGTCGACCAGGCCATGCCCCAGCAGCGAGACAGACTCCGAGCATCAAGCAAGGAACTTCGCCCAAGCCGCTTAGACGGGCAGGGTGCCGTCGGGATGGCCGTGGATCCAGGACAGACCGCCCAGGTCGAGGCATTGGCGGGTGCGGGTGACGGCTACATAGGCCAGGCGGGCCTCGGCGTCGTCGACGGGGTCGGGTGGCATCGCGGTGTCGGTGCGCTCGTCAGGAGCGTCGTTTTCGGGGCGGGTGAAGTCGTCTGCGATAAGCACACGGGGCCATTCGCGTCCCTTGGCCTTGTGGGCGGTGGAGACGGTGACCTGGGCGTGCGGCTCCGGGGCAAGGTGGGCGACGGCGACGAGGATGGCGTCGGTGCCGTGGGTGTCGACGAGGTTGACCAGGGGCTGCAGGTCGCGGCCGGCCGGATCGTGGGCGGCATAGTCCTGCAGGTCGCTCCAGCTGGGGAAGAGGATGAGTTCGGGGTGGTGGGTGCGGCGGCCCTCTTTCAGGTCGCGGGCGGCGAGAGCCAGCGCCTGCAGGCTGTCTCCTCCCCCGGCCAGAGCGACCCCGTATCCGGCGGCCATGAGGGTCATGACCTGGGCCATGGCGCCGACGTTAGTACGGCACAGCACGACGTCCGGCCGGGTGACGGGGCCGAGTTCGGTGGGCACGGCGGGAGTACCGGTCAGGCGGATCGGAGCATCGGCCAGGCGTAGCCAGCGGTTGGCTTCCGCGGCGAGATCGGGGCCGAAGCGGAAGGACTGCGACAGGGTCAGGTGGGTGCCGTCGAAGCCGGTCATGATGTCTTTGGCGCCGCGCCAGTGGTAGATGGCCTGGGCGGAGTCGCCGACCAGGACAAGCTGGGCGTGCTCGCGCTGGGCGAGGAAGATCTGCTCGACGACGGGGTTGGTGTCCTGGGCCTCGTCCAGCAGCAGGAAGTCGGCGTCGATGCGCGGCCGGGTGAGGGCCCAGATCTTGAGGTAGTGGTCGTGGTCGAAGCGGACGGCGCCGTCGTCGGGGTGCTGCAGGTCGGCCCAGGCTTTGGCGGCGAACGGCACGAGGTGGGCAGCGAGTTGGGCGTGCAGGTCGGGGTCTTCCAGGCCGCGCAGACGGGGCACGTGGTGGCGGGTGATGGTCTCGTCGGCGGTGTGGCAGAAGCGGGTCACGGTACGTAGGACGGCGTTGGACAGGGCGCGTTGGGAAACCTCGCGGTCGCCGATGCGGACGGCTGTGGTCAGGCCGAGGGCTTGTCCGGTCTGCCAGGCCGGGCGGCGGGGTGCGTTCAGGCGGTGGGTGTAGCGGTGGCCGATGGCGGCGTAGGCGAGGGCGTGGGCGGTTTTGCACTGCACGGTGTGTGGGAAGCGTGCGCGTGCGTCCTGGGCGATGGCCCGGTTGTAGGCGAGGTAGCGGCCGCGGCGGGTGGTGGCGTGGGCGAGGAGGGCGAGGGTGGTGGTCTTGCCGGTGCCGGCGCCGGCCTGCAGGGCGAGGTGGTGGCCGGCGTGGAAGGCGTCGGCGGCTGCCGTTTGTTCGTCAGTGGGGTTCACGGGGTGGGCCTCTCGGGGAGTCGGGTGAGTGCGTGCCCGACGGCGGCCAGCAGGTAGGCGGGGGTGGTGTGGGCCAGCAGTTGGCGCACCACGCGGTCGAGGCGGTCGGTCTCCCGGTCGGCGTGCTCGGCCAGGATCCGGTGCAGGGCCAGTTCCAGGAAGTGCTCGGGTGTCTGTGCGGCGCGCCGGGCCTGGGCCGTGAGGGCGGCGTGTACGGCGGGTGGGAAGGCGACGTTGAGCAGCACGTGGTGGTCGGCGTCCGGGTAGTGCGTGGTGATCACGTCGATGGGCAGCCGTGCCCCGAGTCGGTGGCGCAGCCTGCGTAGGGCCCGGTGGGGTGTCTTGGCGGGCATGAGGGCGATGAGGCGGGTGGCGTCGTGGTTAGCGGCGAGCGGTAGCAGGCGGGCGGCGTGGTGCAGGGCTGCCGGGGAGAGGGGGCGGGTGAGGGTGATCTCCAGGGCGTGGTGCGGCATGGTTATCCCTGCCGGCGCCGGCCGGCCGTGGGGTGCGGCAGGCGGGTGTGGATGTGGGGGGCGTGCCGGAACGGGTCGAAGATCTGCCAGGTGGTCAGAGTGAGGTCGGCGGCTGCGGTGAGGGCAGCGTGGGCGGGGCAGCGTTGGGTGCGCCAGCGTCGCTGTTCGGTGTGAGGCAGGGAGCCGAGGTCGTAGACGACCATCAGGGCGTCGGGGAGAGGTGGTTGGTGGCGGCGGGGGCTGGTGGGCAGCAGTCGCCAGGTTCCGGCCGGACTGTCGGGGTGCAGGACGGGCTGGGGGCATCGCTGCCGGTGGCGGGTCTGGGCCACGCAGCGGATGTGCTCGAGGGGGCCGTCGGCGAGGTAGCGGCCCAGCAGCATGTTCACGACGGGACGAGCGGGCTGACCGGTGGCGACCGACGGCGCGTCGGGGGCGGGCGTGATGGGGGCGCGGTGGCCGGTGTCGATCAGGCGGCGGGTGCGGACCGCGAGTTGGCGGCGCAGCTCGTTCACGTACGGGCTGGTCGGGCAGTGGGGGGTGAGGGCCGGGCAGAGTGCGGCGTGCGGGATGCGGCACCAGCCGCTGCCATCCTCATGAGGGTGGGCGATGCCGCTGCTCAGGTGCCAGCGGCAGGTCCCAGGGACGCTCTGGGTGGTGAGTTCGGTGGGGTGGAGGGCGATGGGCCGCTGGTCGGGGCGCGGGTAGATGTCGATGCGGTGGCCGCAACTGCGGCAGATGCCGCTTTGGCCGTGGCGCAACAGGCGGCTGGGGCTGTGTGCGGCCACGTGGAGACAGCGGCGTGGATGCCTAGTGCGCGGGCTGCAGTCCCAGTGGCGGCCGGTGGGGGTGTGGTTGGGGCACATGGCGGCGACCGTGCCAGGCGGCATTCAACGGCGGGGGACGTGGCGGCTGTGGTGTCCCCCGGACGGCCCCGCCTGCTCGAACAGGCGAGCTTACGGCTGTCATGCGTTCTAGCACGGTTCACCGTTCGGGTGATTTTTGCGGTGCTGTGCTCGGTGAACTGGCGCGGGGTCAGGCGTCCTGTGAACCGGGCGGGGTGTGGTTGCCGCACAGGGCGCCAAGGAGTTCGCCGATGGGGACGTCGAGGGCGTGCGCGAGGGCGTGCCAGGTGGTGATGTTGCCGGCGCCGCGGCCGTGTTCGAGGTCGATGACGGTGCGCCGGGCCAGGCCGCTACGGTCGGCGAGTTCGTCGAAGGTCCAGCCGCGGTCGTTCCTCAGACGCGCCAGCGTTACGCGCAGGGCGGTGAGGTCGGGATCGGGCTGGAAGATCGACACCCGACTATCCGACGGTCCCGCCACCCGCCCTGTCAGTGCGAATTTCTGCACTTTCGGTTTCTGCGAGAGGGTGCCGTTTACGGTTTGGGAATCTGCACGTCCGTGCGTTGGTCCAGGTGCCTTTCCCCGGTACGCACCGGCCACGGCGGCAGTGAACGACAGGAGGGCAACCCGCCGATGAGGCTTGCCGGTGGGCACGTCGCGGTGCGGCGTATCTGGACCGTGGAACTGTGTTCCCGCGCAGGCGCGCCACGTCTTGTCTGTACGCGCTGCACTCCGCGCACTCCCGTCCTTGGGACGGCGTCCGCGCGGTCGGCCGCCCTGGCGCATCTGGCCTGCCACGCCCGCACCGACGTACTGCCGGGGCACCTGCGCACCTGCCAGTGCCGGGCACAAGGCTGTTGCTGGCATCCGCGTCATCGCGGCTGCGCAGGGCCGGTACTGCTCGCCCTCACCCGCGACCGCGGCGGCCGCACCTGGCGCCTGGCCGACACCTGTGCGGCCTGCGCAGCGGCGACGAGCCACACCGCGGTCGTGCCGGACACCCTGGTCGGCCCTCACCGGCCACGCCCTTCCCGCTGCCCGTCCCCTCCTCCGCTCAGCGGGCCCGAGCCCGGGTTCGACCAGCGGGTGCGAGTGCGGGAGATGCTCACCTACCTCGCCGCCGCGCTTCCCCGGTTCACCTCTCCTGCCGCTAGGCTGCTGGCCCTGCAGTGCGCTCTGCGGGCCGACACCCGCGGTGAGGTCCGGCTGCCAGCAGGTCTGCTGAGCGGCATGCGTCTGCGCGGGCGCAGGGAACTGTGGGAGGAACTCGCTCACAGCGGCTGGCTGGAGACACCAGACCTCAGGCCGGCCCGCCTGGAGGTGCGGCTGCTGGATGCAGCGGTCCTGGACCAGGCTCCCAGTCGTTGCGCACGCCGCCGTGCCGCGCTCTGGGCACTGCGTCCCGCGCCGCTGCTCGTGCCACCCACCGCACCGCATGCCCTGCGGCTGACTGCGCTCGTGCTGGCCGCGCACACCTCCACCCAGGTCCACCACAGCACCGACATGGACGTCCTCGCCCACCTGTGCGGACACTCACCCCACCAGACCGCGGAACTGCTGGACCGGCTGACGGGCAGCGGCACTCTGACCGCCTGGCAGCACAACCGGGACACCGACGAAGTCCTGTGGCAACTCCCCCATCAACAGGCCTCAAGTCATCCCGCTGCACGCCCCAGGCAGCGCCACTCACCACAACCATGAAGCTCCGGTTGAGAAAAAGACATCACTCAAGAAGAACAACAGACTCCACCCATCCGTACTATCTCTACGCCGGGCTACGCGCAGCAGTCATCGCCACTGCCGCTCGGATCCCAGCCCGAGACCACAGGCGGATGGTTCTCCGCGCCTGCGCCACAGGTGCTGCACGCCCGGCCAGGACCCCGAGAGAAAGGTCGACCCATGTCCGAGAGCACGACTGCCGCCACAGGCCTGACATCGCAGTACGCCGCACAGGTGACCAACGACCTCGAGGCCAACACCAAGGAGCAGGAACGCATCACCGCGGAGATCGCCGCGCTGCAGGAGCAGCTGGCTGCTCTCCAGCATGACCACTCCGTGCTGGTCAATGTGCAGCAAGTGCTGGGCGTCGCACCGGCACCGGTTCAGCCCGCAGCCGCCCCGAGCAGCGCCGCAGTGCCTGCTCCGCGCAAGGAGGCCTCCGCTGAGCCCGGGGCCGGCAAGCGGACGCGAGCGAAGAAGACGGCTGGCACACAGGGCGCCACGACCGGCAAGAGGTCACCGGCCAAGAAGCCCGCGGACCAGGGTGCAGCCACGAAGGCGGCCCAGCGCACGCTGGTCGAACTCGTCCGCAGCCACCTCGCCGAGCAGAGCGAACCGCGCTCCGCGGCCGAAGTCGCCACCGCACTCGACAAGGCCCACCCCGAGCGCGGCATCAAGGCCACCGTCGTGCGTACCACCCTCGAAGGCCTCGTGGCCAAGAACCAGGCCCAGCGGACCAAGCAGGGTGCGTCCGTCTTCTACACCGCCCCCGGTGCGGCTGAACAGATGGCCACACCGGCGAACGAGGAGCAGCCGTCCGAGTAAGCCAAGTGTGCCGCTGACAGTACGCGAACGAAGACGGCGCTGGGCCGCCTGGCACGGCGAGTCGGCCAGCAGCGCGGGCCGGCCACCGCACTGACCACCCTGTCACGCTCGCCACCCGCCACACCCTCGCTCACTGGCGGGGGCTTCGCCAACTGGGAAGGGAAGTCGCCCTGTTGACCGTCAGGAGCGAGATCGTTCGCAGCCCGATCAGGCTTCCGCCGATGACTCCAGTTCCTCGCCCGGTGGGATGAAGGTGTCGGCGCTGTCGGCGTCCTCGACATGGCCGTACGCGTCGACCGTGATAGCGGTCGCCCGCCCGTTCGACGTGATGAGCAGCCGAACCGGCCGCGCCGCGACACCACCGCCAGGCCCTGACGCCTCCGTACCAGCGGACCACCGCGGACCTTCGGCGACAGATCCTGTCCGGACGGCTCAAGCCGGGCGAGCATCTGCCTCCCGTGCGCGGCCTCCAGCAGCCGTACGCGATCGCCGGCGCCACCGCCCAGGCGGCCTTGCGCGTACTGCCCGCCGAAGGGCTGATCGGCATCGTGCACGGCAGAGGCAGCTTTGTCGCCGGTCCCCTCCCCCAAGAGGGGGGTGGCAGCGCTCGGTGCCGCCCCCCGGATGGCACACCCTCCAGGAACAATCGCACTGAACAGCGCCGCGCCCTCGGGACCGCGTCCTACGCTCCGTGCCCCTCGCCGGGCTGTGCAGTCAAGCGTGCCGAGGATGCTCGCCGGGCTGACTCCGGGCGTGCCGGTCCCGGCCGCATCCGGCGAGATCACCGGTAGAATTCAGCTCTCCTGCACAGCCAGGCACGCCACAACCGACCACCGGGGCACGCCGCTCGGCATTCCGGCTTCGCTGCCGACGTCAGCGAGGACAGGCGTGCCCCTCCGCCCGGTGCCCCATCCACACCGCCACGTCGCATATCCGCAGCGCACTCACCGTCTCCGGCACCCCCGCAACCTGGCGCAGCTTGAGCAACTGGCGGTGCAGGGCGCGGTCGTCCGCGCGCAGCGCGGTATGCAGCGCAAGCCAGAATGAGGGGCGGGGGCGGCCCAGAGCGCAGCGCACCACCTTGTCGTAGACCGGTAGCACCCGCGGCCGCTTCCTGGCCAGGAGCTTCCCAGCGATCACCCACCCGACATCAAACTGACCTTCGAGCAGTCGCCAGGCGCGGTCTGCCGGCGAGCCGTCGGCCACAACGACCGCGTCGGCATCAACCATGTCGATGTCCCTGGGAATGGCCTGCAGCAGACCGGACAGCCGCGCGCCGAGGCGGCCCTCCAAGAGGTCCAACGCGACAGGCGCCGGAACGGTGACCGACAACGCCTGCACCGCGACCAGGTCCTCCGCCGTGATCCGGTCGGCCACATCCGGCCTGTCTCCCCCACCAGCCAGATGCTCGAACCGACTGCCGGTGAACCCGGCCACTCCAGTCGGCAGACCTACACCGAAGTAGCGCCGCAGATCACCCACAGCACGCTCGGCACCCATCCGTTCTTTCAATCGCTGTCCCAACGGCGACAACGACGCTCCACTGGGAGAGATCACGCGAATCCATCCTTCATCGAGATCATAAGCAAAGCAGTCTGCAGCAGGACGGTCAGGCGGGCGTGTCAATACAGACGCAGCTGTCAGGCGCCACACCGCCACCACGGCAGGACGACGGCAGCTTGTACTCGCGAAGCGGCACAACCGGGTTGCGGTCCGTTCGGGCCCTCTCCAGCAGCGTGGCATGCCCAAGGTATGAAGCCGTCAGCGGGACACGGCCGGCGAAGAGCCTGGGGGTGCGGCCGGGACGTGCCCAGGCTAAGGGTTGCCGTGGCCAGCAACCGACCGTAATTCCTACGAAAGGGCATCCCCTAACGCTTCGCTGCTGGCTCAGCGGTGTGCGGGGCGCAGGTACTCAGCAGGACGGTGCGCACGAGCTCTTCGCCGCGGGTGGTGCTGGCCTCGAAGTCGCGGTATGCCATGGCGGCGAAGTCAGTCAGGGGCGGAAGTGCCCGCGCACTGCTGACTGCACGGACCATGACTCTGTGGCTACGGCAACTATTTAGTCACGAAGCGTCGTTGGTCATCACATCACCTTCACATACCTGCCAGGATGCGGAAGCGGGCTCTGGAACGGGGGGGTTGTGCCGGCACCCGGGTGGTATGCGCGGTTAGCTGCGGTACGCGGTGTGGTCTATCAGCCTCCGGCCGGGCTGAATATGGACCGGCTACGGGCCGCTGGTTGGGGACAACAGCCAAGGATCGAGCGGTTCCAGGGGCATGAGCCGTCGCTGTGGTGGGGAAACACCACCCAGTCGCCAGCTCAGCAGCATGCCCTGCAGCGCACCGAAGACGTCTCGACCGATGAGCTGCTCGTGAACCTCGCGGAGGTGCTCGAGCTCCCGGGCCAGGGGTCGGACTACCACTACGCGCTGCAGAGCACGGTCGCGGAGCTGCGTAGGCGACGCCAGGCAAGTCCGGGACTCTTTGGCGAGATCGAGCGGCTGTGCCGCCTGGATCTGCAGCTGGCCCTGGCCGTTCCGGACGCGGTCTCGTTCGCCGAGGGCCAGTTCGTGTACATAGGGGCCTTGGACTGGCTGCTGGAGATGTACCTCACGGAGGGGCTGCTGGCGGATGCCCTGTGGGTGGCGGAGGTCGCCGATCGCGTCGGGGCCGGTGACAGGCCCCGCGTCCGCAAGGCACGGGAGCGGGCAGCGCGTGTGGCCGCTGAGGACGCGGCGGTATGACGGGGCATCCTGGTCTGGCGCAGGTCCTGCCCAGCGAGTCGTTCCTGGAGTACGCGTTCGTGCGATGGGTGCTGACGCCTGCGGCTCATCCGGCCATCGTCGACCGGGTGCGGGCGCAGGCGCCGCTGGATGTGGGTGGGCACTGCTACCGGCTCGACTATCTAGTGGCGGGCGACCGGCTGCAGGTTGCGGTCGAACTCGACGGCTTCGCGGCCCATAGCGGCCGGGAGGCGTTCACCAGCGACCGGCTGCGGCAGAACGACATCACTGCTGCTGGGCACGCGGTGGTCCGGTTCTCCTACGACTCCATCCGCACGAACACGGCCCGCTGCGTCGCCCAACTGCAGGCGGTCATGGCCCGTGACCCCGCCTTGGCCCTGCTTGTCATCGCCCATCCGCTTGTGGAGACACCCGCTATGGACCCCGATCCCCGGGCCGCCTTCGGCCCCTCGCCGCGTATCAGCACCGTGGCTGGCGACTGCGACTACTTCACGCTCGCGCGGGAGGCCGTCGATGTGCGGACGTTGCGCGAGTGCCAGAAGCAGGCGCTGGCCGCGCTGAAGGACTTCTACGCAGCTGGCGGCACCAAGGCGGCGTGTGTGATGAGCGTCGGCGCCGGCAAGACCGCGCTGGGGGTGGCCGCTCTGCTCGCCGTGGCTCGCAGGCGCGCGCTGGTCGTCACACCGGGCAACGTGATCCGCGGGACGTTCGACACTGCTTTGGACCACCGGGCTGTCGGCAACGCCCTCTACGGGCTGCACGGCGGGCCGCTGATCCCGGGGTGCCGGCCGCCGTCGGTCCTCACGGTGGACCGGGACGCCGGGGGTGTTCGCAAGGTAGATCGGCAGAAGCTGCTGGCCGCCGACGTCATCGTCACGAACTTCCACTCCCTGGGCAGTGGGCAGGACCCCGACGATCTGCTGGCCAAGCTGGCCCCGGACGATGTGGACTTCATCGTCGTCGACGAGGCGCACATCGCGGCGGCCGAGTCCTACCAGCGATTGTTCGCGCATTTCGCCTCGGCGCGCGTCGTGCTGATGAGTGCCTGCTTCACCCGCCTGGACGGCAAGCCGATCGATGCGGAGGTGGTCTACCGGTACCGCCTCATCGACTCCATCGCGGACGGCAACGCCAAGAACCTGCGCGTGCACCGGTTCGCCCCTGACAGCGCGGCCACCACCTACGAGTTGGTGTGGCCGGACGGCCGGCGGGAGGAGATCACCGGCCGGGACGAGCTGCTGGCCGTCCTGAAAGACGAGCGCAAGCTCTCGCGTATCACGGCCAGGTCGACCGAGCCGATCCGCCAGGTGATGCGCGTCGTGAAACGCCTGCTCGACCAGCAGCGCGACCTGCTGTTCCCGGTCAAGCCCCGGGTGCTATTCGCTGCTATGGGCCGCCAGCACGCGGAGCAGATCGCGCGTCTGGCCAATGAGCACGGCATCGCCTGCGACGTCCTGCACCACTCGATGACCGACGCGGCCATCGCCAAGGTCCGCGAGCGGTTCGAGTCGGACGCCGGCGACTTGGACGGCATCGTGCAGCTGAAGATGCTGGGCCAGGGCTATGACTTCCCGCCCATCTGCTTGGTGGTGCCCATGCGCCCCTACGGCAGCTTCAGCGAGTTCTACCAGTTCATCGGGCGCGGCATCCGTGTCCTGTCCCATCCCTCGTTGCAGGGCCGGGTGGGCCCTCAGCAGCAGTTCCTCGATATCGTCCTGCACGCCGAGCTCGGCCTGGACGACCACCTGGACACTCTCTACGCCGAGAACGACATGGACCCGGCTACCGGCACGGTCGCCGACGACGCGCCCGAGCCGATCGGCACCGCCCCGCTTTCCGGCAGCCGGGGCGGCGACGAAACCGGCAGGATGGACGCGTTCGTGCTCTTCGAACGCGGCGAGATCACCAGCCGCGTCGTGCACGACTCCGAGCGCGTCGAGACCCGGCGCGCCGAACGTGAACGCGAAGCCCTCGCCCAGCGCTACGCACTGTATGCGGCCGGCACCGACAGCCCCGTGTCGTTCGAGCAATACGTCGATGTCGTACGAGCGCTGCATGACTGACAGCCTCGGCCGCACCCTCGCGGCCGCCACCGGCCCCGACGCCTTCCTCGCGGCCGAACGTGCCGGCGGACAGGAGGGGCGCTTCGCTCCGTTCGAGGAGCTGGCCGCGACCGTCATGACGACCAGCTTCACCGGCACGGCGCCGGTGGAGCTGTCCGCCGACGGACACTTCTCCCTGTACCTGCCGCCGTCGGCGCGCGCAGCCATGAGCGGCTGGTTCGACCTCGCAAGGCAGCAGGCCAAGGGGGCCTGGTGGCTACCCGAGAGCACCGTGGTCAAAGCCGGCCCGGTCAATCTGCCCGCCTACTACACGGGCAACCCGCGGTGGGCCGCGAACATCGCCGCCATGGTCTCCGCGCGCTCCCCACTCGCCAGCAACCCGGACGCGTTCGCCTGCTGGGCGCTGCTCATTCCCTACGCCACCGACCTGCTCGCCCCGCTGGCCCTGCGCGGACCGCAGGCCGGCGCCCTCGAGCCCACCGCAGCCGGCGCCGCCTGGGCCGACGCCGAGGCCCGCTACCGCGCCCTGGGCCTGCTCACCGCGCCCGTGGAAACAGCGCTCGCCCGGCTGCGCCCGGGAGGCGGCTGGTCCCGCCTGACCGGGGACCAGCAGATCACCGCCCGCCAAGCCCTGGTACACGCGCTCACGCCGGCGGTCGACACCACCACCACCGCCCGCTGGCGCGCCACCCAGCTGGCGGTGCTGCTGCAGCGCTACTACCTCAAGGCGAAGAAGGGCCGCCCTACCGCCCGCACCGTCCTCACCAAGGCACTGCAGCCCACCCTCGCCGCGTTCTTCGACGGCGACTGGCTAGCGTTCCTCGACTACCTGGGCGAGCAGCCGGCCGACGACGAACAGATCGTCACGACCCTGCCCACCCCCCGCCTGTATGTGCGCGCCTCCGCGAAGGTCGAGCAGATCGCCGCACAGCAGAAGCTGCCCGTCGAGCAGGTCGCCTCGATGGTCGCCAGCTACCTGGGCAGCGACGAGATCCGCTCCCCCATCGAGCAGCGCGTCACCGTGCTGCGCCGCTACTGGGAGACCTTCGACGCCCTCCACGCCGCCCAGCGCCCCGGCCAGCCGCCGCTGCTCGAGCTGGTCGGCAACCCCTGGATCCCGCCGGACGAGGACGAAGCCTTCCCCACCCCCGTCTACGAGCGCGTCCTGCCGCCGCAGCTCCTCGCCGAAACCGAGAAGCTGTGGGGCTCGGAATGCCATCCGCGCTACCCCGACCGCCTGGTCTCCGCGCTGCTGCCCCAGGCCAGCATGGCCGAAGCGTTCGGGCCCGCGCTCACGTTCTGGCACGAAATCGCCCTGAGCGCGTGGTACATCTGCGAAGGGCCCTACGCCCGCAGCGACCTACACGGCCTGGCTGACTACCACGCCCGCCGCACCGACGCTTTGAAGGCCACCGGTACCCCGGTCGGTCCGAGCCTGTTCACCGAACTCGCCGACGCAGACCAGCGCCTGGGGCCGCCCCAGGACATCCAGCGCCCCATCAAGATGACCCACCCCGACGGCTACACCATCACCGCCACCACAACCGTCGGCCAGCGCCGCGACGGCTTCCCCCTCCTACGCGACATCATCACGCGCCACCGCCGGACCTGGGCCCGCCAACACCTCGAGACCGCACTCGGCTCATGGGAAGGACAGCTGCAGGAGGTCTCCCGCGAGCTCAACCGGGCCGCCAACAGCCGCGGGAAACCCCTGACCGTCAAGCAGTTCGCCCGGACCGCCGCGCCCGTCGCGAACCGGTGGTTCGGCGGCGACCTGGCCGCCCTGTGCGCGGCCATCGGCGAGAAGACCCCTGTGCAGCAAGAACGCATCCACCTGCTGCCCTACGACCGCACCGCCCTGTGCCGCCACCTGTTCCACGCCCTGGGCGGCCGCTACGTCACCAACACCAGCGGCGACGTGCCCGGCTTCCAGCAAAGCTGGGCCATGACCCGCCTCGTGGCCCAAGCCCCCCGCCTGATCCAGCTCGAAGAACTCCTCGGCCGCACCCCCACCGAAAAGGAATTCCGCGCACCGTCCTACACCTGGCCCGAAGGCCTGACCTACCCGGCCTACACCGCCGCCACCCAGCAGACCCGTCTCGCCCTCCCCCTCACCCGTACCACCCAGGCAGAACAGGAACCCGCCACGCAGCCCACACCCCCTCCACTCCCCCAGACCCCCGCAAACAACCCCACACCGACCCCGCACCAGCCACCCCCACCACCCGAACCTCCGGTGCAGCCCGAACGCCGACGCGGACTCCTCAACCGCCTACTCGGACGCAACTGAGCCAGAGGGCGGCGGCCCCGCCCGGGGCCACGCTCTCGCCGACAACTGGAACATGACCTGAACCTCCCACGGGGATCCGGAGGAGGACGCGTACGAAAGGCTCCAACGCGTCTACGCGCTCTTCGGCCTGGACGCCGCTCAGAACCCGTGCGTCCGCACCAAAGCCCTGAGCACCGAGGCGCTACGAGCCGCATTCCAATAACCGGCACTGGCTGCATCGCGGCCGCGTCGCGACCTCGCCACAGCTCCCGCACGCGTTGCCGTCCCGCGGTCCGCCATGGCGGCGGGCCGCCCCTGTCCGTCGGCGTGCGCCTCTACTGGGTGCTCTGATGTTGTGTTTCGGCGTGCTGCGCGAGTGCTCCGAGGGCGTCACCCGTCAGAGTGAGGACCTGGAGGAACTGCGGCTCAGCTCACCGCTGCCACGCGTAGGGCCCTGCTGAGCAGGGCAGGGTTGCCCAGGCGGCGGCGCAGTTCCCCCTCCAGTCCGGCGACCGGTACCAGGTTCTGGGGGGCCCGGGCGTCTTTGTACTCGCAGCTGGCGTACCGCGGCAGTACCAGTTGCGAGAGGTTGGCCAATGCGATCGCCTCCGGGGTGGGGATGTCGGCGGCGCATTCCAGCCGTACTATTCCGACCCACGGGGCCCCGGGCGTACACGGTAGGCGTAGGTACCAGGCGTGCCGGTCCCAGGAGGTGCCCATCAAGAACACCGGGGTGCGTTCGCCGGCGGCCAGAACGCTGACCATCGCGTGTAGGTCGGGCGGCAGGTAGGCGGTGCGGTGGGACTTGATGAGACCTAGCGCTCGCGGCAGATGGGTGCGGCCACGCAGCGGACCGTCCACCACCAGCAGGTCCGAGCCGGCGGCGACGCCGTGGCTGGCCAGGGCAGTGCGGGCGTTGGCGGCGACGAGAATTTCAAGGTCGCCGAGTCGGCGTTGCAGTGCCGCAGAGAGCAGCACTGCAAGGTTTTCTTCCTGGTCGTCAAAGGTGATGTTGGCCTGGTAGGTACCGGCCGTGGTGGGCACGTCGACGGCGTTGGTGGCGGTGGTGAACAAGCCGCGTCGGGATTCGATGGTCAGCAGGTGCGCGCCACGGTCGGAACAGCAGCACACGGTGCCGGCTGCATAGGAGGCGCATAGTGCCATCTGGGCGTCGTCGGCGCGGTTGCTGGCGCTTGGGGCCTGTTCGGCGGCCGCGGGCTGCTCGATCCAGATGCGGGCCTCGACGCGGCGTACGCCGTCGACGAACAGGACTGCGCCGGGGTCGGGCATGTGGGAGGTCGAGATGGGCTTCCAGTCGGCCGGGGCGAGTTCGAGGTCGGGGATGACTTTGGCGGTCGAGTCCCCGATGGTGTTCTCGGCGTTTTCGACGCTGGAGCCGTAGGTGGGGTCCCAGCCGTCGACATGGAATCGCATCCGGGCCGCATGTGCCGTGCTTGTCATGTGCCTTCCCGGGTGACGGCGGAAGTGTGGGGGTCGCGGTGTACTTGGAAGCGGACCGGTACCCGTTCGGCGAGCCCGGTGACGTGCGTGATCACCCCGACCATCCGCTCCCCTTGGGCGAGATTCTCCAGGGTGTCGGCGACCATCTCGAGCGAGTCGGGATCAAGGGGTGCCGAATCCTTCGTCGAGGAATATGGACTCGAGCTTCGTCGCGCCGCCCATGCCGGCCAGCTGGTCGGACAGGGCCAACGCCAGTGACAGGCTGGCCTGGAAGGTTTCGCCGCCGGACAGGGTGCGAACCGAGCGTTGTGAGTCGGCGTCGGAGTGGTCGATGACGTAGAACTCGCCTTTGTGGTGGCTGAGGTCGAATCGGTCACCCGACAACCGGCGCAGCGACTGCGAGGCGCCCGCGACCAGGGTGTCGAGGGCTGAATCGGCCAGCCACTGCGGGAACTTGTTGGACCGCATCAGTCTGGCCAGCTCGGCGGCCACCTGTTGCTGGGCGCTGGCGCTGTCGATCTTGTCCTGTATGGCGGCGGCGTCGGCGAGGCTGCGCTGGATCATCTCTACCCGGCCCCGGGCCCGCTCGGCTGCGACCGCTACCACCCGGGGGGCCTGGGCGGCGCGCCCAGGACCGTCGCCGAGGTCTTGTGGATCCAGGTCGTGGTCGCGCAGCAGACCCTCCAGTTGGCCCAGGAGCTGCTCGGCTTCGCTGTGTGCGGTGTGGGCGTCGGCTTGCGCGCGGAGGGTGTCGGCCTGCCGGTCGTCGACCGCGCGGGTGGCCCAGGCGGCCAGGGTGGCCCAGGCGGCGGCGAGGTCGTCGGTGTCCAGGCTCGGCGGTTTAAGGGCCGCCACCGCGTCCCGGGCAGCGGTCAGCTCGGACCAGGCGGTCGCGGTGCGAGCCTGCCACTGCTGCTGTTCGGCCTCCGCCGCCTTGAGTGCCTTGCGTGTCTGGCTTGCCTCGGCTGTGGCGTTCTCCACGGCCGCTTCGAGGCGGTCGCATTCCTCCAGTAGGCCCGGCAGTGCATCTGTGGGCGGCGCCTGGTCCAGCAGCGTCTGCAGTTCGCTCAGGCGGTCGGTCAGGGTGCTCTGCGCGTGGTCGGCGGCTGCGCTCTGCTGGACGGCGGTGGTGTGGTCGCTGTGGGCGGTGGCGTGTGCTTGCTCGGCTGCTTCCAGCGTGGCGGTCGCTTCCTGGTGGGCCTGATGGGAGGTGGCGGCCTCGGCCTGGGCGGCTGAGAGGTCGTTTTCCACCGTGGATCTCTGGGCCTGGGCCCACGCTTCCAGGTCGGACCAGGCGGCGGTCACGTCATGGGTGTCGACGGCAGGTGGGTCGAGTTCGGCCAGGGCGCCCAGCTGCGTGTGGAGGTCGCTGCGGGTGCGATCGATCTCCCTTTGCAGCGTGGCGACGGCCGCCGTGGCGGAGGTGTGCGCGGCTTCGGCCTCCTGTACCGCGGCACGTGCCTGCTGCTCGGCGGCGACCAACTGGTCACGGGCTGCAACGCGTTCGTCAAGATGGGCGCGGTCGGCGTCGCAGTCGCGTTCGGTGTCGGCAGGACGATCGGGCAACAGCGTGCCCAGCCGCTCATCGAGCAGGGTGCGCCGCTGGCTCAGGGTGTCCGCGGCGCGCTGCTTGGCGGCAACCGTCGTGGTGGCGGCCTGACGCTGGGAAAGCAGGTCACGGTGTTCGCGGACCGCAGCGTCACGCGCGGCCTGGGCGGCGGCCAGGGCCGGGTCGGACAGCGGCGGCGGGAGGATGGTGACGCTCTGCTCGCAGACCGGGCAGGCGTGACCCACCTGGAGCTGAGGGCGTAGCTGGGCGGCACCGGCGAGGGTGCGGGCTTCCTCGAGGGCGGCCGTGGCCGCGTCGAGACGCACCTGCGCGCCGGTGACCGCACTGTCGGCCTGGGCAGCTGCCTCCACCGCGTCATCCAGCTCGCTGGTGGCCTCGGTGAGGGAACTGGTGACGTCAAGGAGCTGGTCGAGTACCTCGCGCGCCTCGGTGAGCCGGCTGCCGTCGCCGGCGGCGGTGAGCGCGGAAGCGGCCTGGTTGTGCCGGTCGCGGGCCGCGGCCAGCTGGGTGGCGGCGGCGTCGGCCTGCCGTGCCAGAGCCGCTTCCCGGCTGGTCAGGTCACTGACACCGTCGGGGGTTTGGACGGGAGCCAGCAGCTGTTGGCGACGCTGCAATGCCGCGTACGCCTGTTGTACCCGGTCGCGGCGGCCGCGGGTCTCCTCGGCGGTGCGCCGGGCCTCGGTGACGGCGTCTGCCAGCGCCCGTAGCCGCTCCTCGCTCTGCGCCAGCTCTTGGCGGGCACGCTGTGCAGCCGCGATGACTGCGTCGCGGCGCCCGACCAAGCCGGCTTTCTCGGTGTAGCGGTCGCGGGCAATGTTGAGGACAGCGCGCTGCGGGCCGGATTGGGCGGCTTTAGTGGCGTCGGCCAGGGTCTGGGCAGCCGCGTCGGCGGCGTCGCGGGCCGTGTGGGCGGCTGTCTGGGCCTCCACGGCACGGCGCTGCAGCTCTCCGATGCCATCTGGGGTGCGGAGGGGGGTGAGCCGGGCGAGTTCGGTGCGCAGAGTGGCGACACGTGCGTGGGCATCGCTGGCGCGGGAGTGTGCCTCGGCGACGCGGGGCACGAGCTGGTCGACGGTGGCGGCCAGCTGTCCCAGTGCCGACAGGCGGGCCTGGGCGTCGGCCTCGGCTTGCGGGGTGGCGTCGGCGTGCCGGCTCAGCTGGTCGGTGAGGACCTCGATCTCCTTGGCTGCTTCGGCCGCCTGGGCGCCGGCGCGTTTGCCGATGCCTTCGTAGTGGGCGGCTCCGAGCAGCTTGAGCAGGATCTGCTGCCGGTCGCGGGCGTTGGCGGACAGGAACCGGGCGAAGTCGCCTTGGGGCAGGACGACGCACTGGCAGAAGTCGTCGAAGGACAGGCCGAGCAACTGCTCGATGGCGGCGTTGAGTTCCTTGATTTCTCCGGCCAGTACTTCCGGCTGTGGCCCGTCTGCGTCGGTGACGACCGCCGTAGGGTCGGTGAACTTCACCAGGCTGACGGTCTTTTGCTGGATCTGTTGGCCGACGCGGCGGACTTCGCGGGCGACTTGGTAGCGCTGGGATGCGACGTCGAAGGTGAGCGAGACCGTGCATCGGTTGCTCGTGGGGGCGAGCGCGTAGGCGATGGCGTTGCTGCGGCCCCACCGGTAGGCCGAGCCGTACAGGGCGAAGGTCAGGGCGTCGAGAACGGTGGACTTGCCTGACCCGGTGGGGCCGACGAGGGCGAAGTAGTCGGCGTCGGTGAAGTCGACCACGGTGGGAGCGCGGAAACCGGCGAAGCCGTTGAGCTCCAGGCGAACGGGGCGCATGTTGAGGGATTCCTTCTAGCGGGTGTCAGGGCCGCTGGGTCAGGAGCGGGCGGTCGAGCGGGTCAGGTCGTCGTGCAGGTGGTTGAACAGGGCCGTGACCCGGTCGTCGCTGACGCCGACGCTGTGGCAGTAGTCGGAGAACAGTTGCGCAGGCGTCTTGGTCGGCTGGTGGGTGGCGATGCCCGCCTTGGCGCCGGTGCTCGCATGGTCGGGGTGGATGCGGATTTCGAGGGCGTTGGGAAGGGCTTCCAGCAGGTCGTCGCGCATGCCGGCGTAGGCGGGCTGGGTGATCACGAGCCGGAGGTAGTCCTCGCCGTAGACGGCGTGGTCGGCGGTGAGCTGGGCGACGGTCCCCTCGATGGTGCGCAGCCTGCGGCCGGCAGTGACCGGGATGTCGGTGATCTTCGCGGGGGTTCCGGGAGAGGCTTCGACGAGGCAGACCACGTGGGTGTTGTTCTGCTCGCCGAAGTCGATCGCATAGGGGGATCCGCTGTAGTGCACCGGGCAGGCGGCCGGGATCGTCTGTCGGCGGTGCAGGTGGCCCAGGGCCACGTAGTGCGCTTCGACGGGGAAGATAGCGGCGGGCACGTGGTATTCCATGATCGATTGGGCGGCCCGCTCGCCGCCGCCGAAGACGCCGCCGGTGCACGTCAGGTGGGCCATGACGATGTTGACGGCGTCGGAGGTGAAAGCCCCTGTCAGGTTGTCCAGGACATCTCGGATGAGCTGGTCGTAGGCGCCGACGTTCTGGGACGGGGTGTTGGCGATGATCTCCGCGGCGCGGACGGCGTAGCGCTGGGAGAGAAACGGCAGAACGGCGACGTTGACGCGCTCGTTGGTGGATTCGGCGCGGAAGCTGTGCACGCCGCCCTTTGCGGCCGGGCGGGCCTGACCGTAGACGTGGATGCCGGCGATGTCCATCAGCGGCTTGTAGGCCTCGAGTGTGGCGCCGTGGTCGTGGTTGCCGGCGATCAGGACGACCTCGATGTCCTGCTTGGCCAGTTGCAGCAGGGTGCGCACGACAAGCCTTTGGGCGTCCGCGGTGGGCGCGGCGTTCTCGTAGAGGTCGCCGGCGATGAGGACGGCATCGACGTCGTTGCCGACGGCTATCTGGGTGATCTCGCGCAGTACGCCTGCCTGCTCCTCGAGCCGGTTACGGCCCTTGAGGGTCTTGCCGACATGCCAGTCGGAGGTGTGGATAAACTTCACCGGGTCGGTCCTTTTCGGATGGCTGAAGCAGAGCAGCGGGTTGCGTCAGGCGTGATCTGAAGGCGCGTCGGCGGACGTCAGAAGGGCGGCTCGTCGATGGCCCCGTCGTCGGGATCGTCGAACCACGAGTCGCTCTGGGTCTGGGGCAGCTTGCTGAACGGGTCCGGTCGCGCCGCACCACCGGCGTTCGAGTCAGCAGGCGAGTTGCCGGTAGTGAAGGTGGGATCGGCGACCTCGGAGAGACGGGTGGCCCAGGCAGGGAAGGGGAATTCGACGGCCAGCGGCACCGGGATCTCGGGCTGGGAGACGAACATGGTGCCGGGCTTGGCAAGGGTGGCGCGCTGCCGCTGCGAGGTGGGCAAAAAGCCGTACTCAGGGCGGCCGGCCTCAGCGGGGTCGAGCCGGCCGACGATCTTGATCGAGGAGTTCGACACGATGCGCCGTTCCACCTCGGAGGCGGTCTGCTGAGCGCCGATGAGGATGATGCCGAGCGAGCGGCCGCGCTCGGCGATGTCGAGCAGGACGTCCTTGATCGGAGAGGAGCCCTCACGGGGCGCGTACTTGTTCAGCTCGTCGATCATCGTGAACAGCAGCCCGCCCGGACCGGCTTGCTCTTTGCGGTCGGTCTCCGCGGCGAGCACGACACCCACGACGAAGCGTTGGGCCCGCTCCGGCAGGTTGTGCAGGTCCACCACGGTGACCTGCTGCCCCGAGGTATCGATGGAGTGCGTGACCGCACGGTCGGTGACCGTGCTCAAGTCGCCACGAAGCAGGGGGCCCAGCGGCCTTTGGGACGACCGCAGCCGCCGCACGAACGCGTTGACGGTACCCATCCCCACCGCCGGCCCCGCCCAGTGGGCGCGAGTGGCCTCGTCGGTGACCTTCTCGCAGATGAACTCGATCATCTCCGCCCAGGTGCGGATGGTGGCTCCGTCGATGGCGACCGCGCCGTCGTTCCCTGCGGCCTGGGCCTCGCCGCGCAGCCGGCTGGTGACCTGGTGCACGACAATCGTGTACTGGTTCTTCTCGTCTTCGACGTCGGCGAACACGTACGGGAGCAGTTCGCGTTGGCAGAACTCCGCGAGCGTCCACCAGAACGCGGTCACCCCGCTGGTCCGGCCGGTGACGTGGGGGCGGCCGGTGGTATCACCAGGCAGCGGCGGCGCATAGAAGCCGGCGGAGGCAAAGGGGCGAGCGGGCAGGCCGAGCCGCGCGTATGCGGCGCGTAGCGTCTCGTCGAGGCGGGTGTTGGGCTGGTCGACGAACAGCAGGTCCTCGCCCTTGACCGAGAAGATCAGGGCCTTGGCGTTGACCGCGCGGGCTCCCAGGGCACCCGAGGTGAACAGCGAGTGCAGCAGGAACAGCGCGAAGCTGGTCTTGGTCGCCACCCCGGAGATGCCCGAGATCGACACATGGGCGCCGCGGGTTCCGTCGAGGAACTCGAGGTTGAGATAGATCGGTTCGCCGTCACGGCCGGTGCCGGCGGGGATCCGCGCGTCCATCTTGTCGAAGTACAAGGCGGCGTCCCGGTCAGCACCCGCGGCCCGGATCGCGACTGCGCCGGGGCGTGGCGGGACGTAGCACTCAGGCTCGACGCGGGTGGTGGTGACCTCGGCGATCTCCTGCACGGTCGCCGGCAAGATCCCGTCGGCGATGAGAAACACGTCCGAGCCGAACGCGGCACCCTCATGGCGGGCGACCACCTCGGTCACCACGCCAGAGGTGACCACCGTGCCGACCCCGGGTATCTCCCGGCGGGTGCTGACCACGTCGTCGAGCTGCAGGTACGCGTCGGGGGAAAGGGCGACGTGAAACTTCAAAGGCGTGGAGTCCTCGGTGCCTGCAACCTTCCCGACCTCCTGCTCAGCACCCCCACTGGGAGGCAGGCCTCCAAGCGGCTGCTGACTCGTCAGAGACGCTGAACCGCGGCCTGAGGTAGTGCTGTCGACGCCAGGGGTCTTGGAGTCGGTGTCGGTCATCGGCGGTCCCTGTGCCTATCTCGTCGTGCGTCGGGGCGGCCCTGGCGGCTGGCGGTGGACACCGTACGCCGGGGCGCCGAAACTACTGCGCAGTTCCACAGATTGCCGGGCCTCCAAAGGTGCCCAGTCCCGACGGGCACGGGGCGGCTTACCCTGCAGATGCGCAACCCGGCCAAGGCCGGTACCCGTCAGTCCCGCCCACCGGTCCCCCGGCTCTTGAGCTCGCAATCGGACGCGTGCCAGAGCTCGTTGGCTAACTTCCCTCGCCGGAGCGCTCCACCATCGGCGCCGGACTACCCACGTGTTGGCCAAAGGCGCGACATCGCTGATCGCCGACGGGTGACGTCGTGGTCGGACGATCCGCGTCACAGGGCACAGGCGGATGCCAGCGACGAGAAGCGGTCTCGCTGCTGTCATTCTCCCCAACCGCAGCGTTGGTGGCCGGGCCGAAGTCGGCCTGCAGACGCGCATCCTGGCCCCCTCGTTCTGCCGTGCGCAGCCGAAGAGCAGAAAGTTCCCGGCACACAGAGATGCCAGATACATCCACACCCCCGGCGTGCTGGGGCCCGCACCACTGACGGCACAGGCGGTGAATAACCGCCTCAAGTACCCCACCCGTACGCGGTCTGCGCGCATACTACACACGATCCATTCACCATGCACACACATCCCACAACCTCTCGCACCACCCCTGGAAGCGACACGAGCGTGCGGCTGACCGGCGTCCCTTCGTCACCGGATCTGAATGCGCAGCGACGAGCCCGGTATGCGGCCTCTCGAGACACGCGGACGTATCCGGCGTACTGGCGCTCCGCTGATGTGGTCCTTTGACATTGCTGCGTCGATCATCTGGTCCCGTCGGCCCGCGCAGGCCGCAGTGGTGCTTACTGATAGACCGCGGCAATGTCCGTGGAGTGGAAACTGCTGGCGCCGGTGGGACGGTAGTCGATGGTCCAGGTGCTGCTGGTGGTATCGGGGCCGCCGAAGAGATCACCGTGGGGGCATGCGAAAGACATGGTTTTGCCGGCGATGGCGATGCCTGACCCCTGATAGGAATCGCAGACCTGTCCATCGGCGAGCACGATCTTGAAGGGGAAGGGCTGCTGTTCATCCATGTCGCTGGTATCAGGGAGTGCCTCGGTGAGGTTGATCTTGAAGACCTTGCCGATGGCGCCGGAGGTGGGGCATAGCACGGCTGGACTGGGGTCATTGGGCGGGCTGAAGCAGGGGTCCTTCAGTTCGCTGCCGACGATGCACCGGTAGGCGTCAGGGCGGAAGGCCGCCTGGGAGGAGGCGAAGCAGCTGCCGTCAGCGCTCGCGACGACGCGGACGTCATCAGCGGGCTCGCCGAATGTCCAGGGCGTGTAGGTGCTGACCTGGGTGACAGGGCGCGAAGACGGTGTGGGGGCGGACTCGGTTAGCGAACTGGTTGCTGCATGCGGCTCCTTTGATGGCGAAGTGGGTGCGGTGGAGGCGGCCGCCTGAGCCTGTGCGGTGGAACCGGCGCCGTGGCGGACGGAGGGTGCAGACGGTGTCAAGACGTGGCCAGCTGCGGGTGACTGATGGGAGACGGCGTAGGCGACCAGCGCCGCCGAGAGGACACCTGAGACGGCGGCGGCGATAGCGGCCTTGTGCCACCAGCGCATGCCGCGGTCGGCCGGCATGGCAGTGCCTGGATAGGTGTAGGACGCGGTGAGCGTAGCCGGCTCCCGCAGCAGGCGGGGCAGGTCCCTGCTCAAGGGTCGCTGATGTGGATCGGAGCGGAGAGCTGCGCTGACCGCGCGCACAAGGCGAGGCGGAAGTCCGCTCAGATCCGGTGTGGTGTGCTGGATGCGGTAGGCGAGCGCTTCGGCAGGCCCAGTACCGAAGGGGTGACGACCCAGGGCGGCAGAGGCGATCACGAGCCCCCAGGTGAACACATCGGCCGCAGGACCCGCGGTTCCGGTGGCCAACTGCTCGGGCGCCAGGTATCCCGGGGTGCCCAGCCTCCAGCCGGTACGGGTCACCGCGGTTGCGTCGGCCAGCTGCGCAATGCCGAAGTCGATCACTTTCGGGCCGTCCGCGCCCAGCAGCACGTTCGACGGCTTCAGGTCGCGGTGGACGATCCCGGCCGCGTGAATCGTCTCCAACGCCCACGCCAAGGCCTCCGCAAGCCGCGCAACATCCTCCACGGGCAGCGGGCCGGCCTCCAGGCGCTCGGCGAGGGAACCTCCGGAAACGTACTCCGTGACCAGGTACGGCATCTCCCCCGCTGTGGGCAGGTGCACCACCTCGACCACGTGGGGGCTGCTGACTGCGGCGAGAGCCCGGGCTTCACGATGAAAACGCTCCCTGAACACCGCGTCGTCCGCGTACTCCGAGCGCATGATCTTCACGGCAGCCTGCCGGCCCGTATCGTCCTCGCCCAGATACACCACGCCCATCCCACCGGCTCCCAGCCGGCCCAACAGCCGGAAACCACCGCAGGTACACGGATCCTTCTCCCCCAACTCCTGCAACACGCTTCACCCCCACTACACGCCACCCGCACGGCAGCGCTCCCCACGCACATCATGGCCCACACAGCGCACCATTGAGTCACCCGGAACCCAGTTCTGTGAGCAGGCC
Organism: Streptomyces sp. NPDC001634; assembly: GCF_040298185.1. Classification (NCBI taxonomy): domain Bacteria; kingdom Bacillati; phylum Actinomycetota; class Actinomycetes; order Kitasatosporales; family Streptomycetaceae; genus Streptomyces; species Streptomyces sp. NPDC001634. The sequence goes on from NZ_JBEOZU010000034.1 coordinate 81,197, forward strand.
GCTGCCCCCCCCTGGATCGGTCACGCTCATCTAGCTGCACAACAGTCCCGGTGAACCGCCCCGGGTTCGGTAGAGATCTCAGATTGTGGTTGTGACCTGGGGTTTCGTGAGTTCCGTGTAGTAGTTGGCTTCGTACTCGACGGGCGGGATATGGCCTATCTCACCGTGGAGTCGGCGGTGGTTGTACCAGTCGACCCATTCGGCGGTGGCCAGCTCGACCTGGGAAGGCGTCTTCCAGGGCCGCTGGGGCTTGATCAACTCGGTTTTATACAGGCCGATCGCCGATTCCATCAGGGCGTTGTCGTAGGCGTCGCCGACTGAGCCGATGGACGCGGCTATGCTGGCGGCGTCCAGATGCTCGGCGAGCCTGAACGACGTGTACTGCGACCCGGCATCAGAGTGATGGATCAACTCGCCTGGCCGGATGGGTTGTTGGTCGCGGTCGCGTTGCCAGATCGCCATCTCCAGGGCGTCTAGGACGAAGACGGTCTCCTTGACGGTGGCTGCCGACCAGCCGACGATCCGGCGGGAGAAGGTGTCGACGACGAACGCGACGTAGACGGTGGCAGACCAGGTCTTCACGTGGGTGAAGTCCGCCACCCAGCAGCGGTTGGGGGCGGCGGCGACGAAGTCGCGGTCGAGACGGTCGGGAGCTCGCTCGACCTGCCCGCCGGGAAGCGTGGTGAGCACACGCTTGCCGCGGACCGCCCCCTGGATGCCCATCTCACGCATCAGGCGTTCGACGGTGCACCGGGCCACGACGCGTCCCTGCCGGTTCAGCTCACGCCAGACCTTTCTCGCTCCGTAGACACGATAGTTGGAGGTGTGGACCTGACTGATCAACTCCTTGAGCTGAGCGTCCCGCACCGATCGTGCGGACGGGGCGGCCAGTCGTTTCTTGTGGGCGTAGTAGGTGGAAGGGGCGATCTTGCAGTCGTACTCGGTGAGCGTCCTGCAGATCGGCTCGACACCGCCGAAGCGGTCCCGGTGCTCGTCGATGAACGCTACGAGCGCGTGTGTGGCCGGTCGAGCTCGGCCGCGAAGAAACTTGCCGCGGCCTTGAGGATCTCGTTGGCCCGCTTGAGTTCGGCGTTCTCCTTCTTCAGCGCCTTGAGCTGGGCAGACTCCTCCGTCGTCGTCCCCGGGCGCTGGCCCGCGTCGATCTCGTGCTGCTTCACCCAGTTCCGCAGCGTTTCGCGGGAGCCGATGCCGAGCTTCTCCGTCACCGCTTGCAAGGCGGCCGTCTCGTTCGGGTAGTCGTCGCGCATCTCGGCGACCATGCGCACCGCACGGCGGCGGAGCTCAAGCGGGTAACGGGAAGGTCGTGCCATGACTCGATCCTTTCATGAAATCGAGTCTCTATTCGAATCGGGGCGGTTCACGGAGCCTTGCGCAGCCGGGTGCGCAAGCTCTGGAACTGCTCGCCTGACAGCGACTCGCGCGCGGTCGGCTCACCGGCTGCGCTCGGGCCGGGTCATGCTCCGCGACGCCGGCCCGCGCCGCTCGACCCCGCGCGGCGGGCAGCCCCGCAAGCACGGCGGGGTCCTCGCCTTCGCCATGCTCGGCCTTCCAGCGCGGGAGATCGCGGGGCAGCCGTCCGCGTATGCCTGGTGCATTCAGCGGCTCGACCAGGACGCGACACGCTCCTGCGGATGCCCAAGCTAAACCAGGTCCTCGCCCTGTCGCCAAGGTGGTCCGGCCGATCCTCCGACTCGTGCCGGTACTCGTCCCAGCGCGTGTCAGGCGGCGGCCATGTGCCCTCAGACTCTGGGCCGGGGGCGCCGGCAGGGCGGTCGGGGCGACCAGCTCATCCCCCGTATCAGGTTGCGGCGGTGGCCGGGACTTGCCGTTTGTGAGGTAGCCGGCAACCTTTCACCGCCGCGCCAGTTCGTTCGGGGCCCGCTCTGAGGATCCAGGTGGTGCACTCTGCAGTTCCTCGCGCGCCGGCCCAGACCCCGGCGGCGGGCCACCTACACCTGCCCGCACGGAGTCCGGCACCCGTTCGCCGCCTGTCTGCGTCCGGCTCACGTCAGGTCCAGCGCATGCCAACGTCAGAGCAGTTTGAGTCCTCGGTCCAGCGCGTGGAGGGTGAGGACATCCATGTGGAGACAGGCCCGCCGCAGATCGTTGAATGTCCAGCAGTCACAACGCCCGGTGAGCTGGCCACGCGTGATCACTACTCGGACGTCGTAGGTGACCCGCTCCACGCTCAGGTAGGCACTGGCCGTGTTGGCGCTGACCGCCAGCCTCGTCAGGTGCCACCTCTGCGACTGTTCCTTAGCGGAGCGGGCCCGAAGCCGGCCTACCAGGGCTGCCAGCCTGGCGTCGGCGGCGTCGGCCTCCGCTGTTGTTGGCTGGGGGGATGTGGTGGGCTGGTCCGCGTTCGGCAGGGTACGGATTTTGATCCCGGTTGCCGAACGCGTGGCATGCAGCGCTACGGCATCCACATGCGCGCATGGGTGGGGCATCGTGCACGAGCAGAGTCCCAACAGTTTACCGCCTGACATGGCTACGTTGACTTGCAAGCGCCGCGAAACCGTAAAGAAGCCGATCGTCCAATTCTCCGTGGTTCGCAATCCGCTGACTCGGCCGGCACGTATGTGCTTGTCGGCAGCGCGGTATCGGGCTTTTCCCATCAGGGCGATGAGTGTCGCCTCGCCACCGGTTCCGGATGGTCCAATGCTGGGTCGGGCGGTCTGTGAGTGCTGCGGCAGGGGCGCAGTCTGCTGGACGGTGCGAGGAATGCGATCCAGTGCTTCCAGGATGTCGCTGTCGCCTCGCGTCCGAAGCAGAGTGCGGATTTCCTCAGGGGAAAGCAGGTCAGTGTCGAGTGCTCCGAGTCGCGTCGCGAGGACCGTCCAGACGTCTGCTTCGCTTTGGGGGATGGGCCCGCTGTGGCCGGCCAGTCGAAGCGCGGCTACACCGAACCGTGCAGGGTCGTTGCCATCGGTAGGTTTGTTGGTGTCGGGTACGACGTTGACCTCGAGGCCGCTTCGGTTGGCCAGCAGAAACAGATGGTCACCCTCGTGGATGCCTCGCAGGCGGCCGTCGTTGGCGACGATGCGGCCGGTGAAGCCGTCGCCTGTCCATGCGATGGTGACGTGCCCTAGCGATGTGTTGACGCTGAGGGATTGGTGACGGCGGGCACGGGCCTGCTCGGCGAAGCGCTCCGGGACGGGGAACGATAGCCCCGCCAGGAGTGCCTCTGTGGCGTCGATGCGGAATGTCCAGTAGTCCACCTCCCAGAAGCACTGCGCGGTCCAAGCGATGGCGCCGCGCACGGCGACTGTCGCAGAGCGCGGCTTGGCCGCGGGCCGGTCAAGGGCGGCGGGTAGGGGAAGCGCCGCGGGCGCGGACGCCTGCGGCAGCGAGCCGGGTGGGGCGGGCGGTGCTTGCTCCCGCGCGGGGGTGGTCGTGGCGGTCCGGGGCGCAGCCCACGCGGAATAGGCCGCTGCGGCGTCGACACCCCCCGAGTGCCGAAGGTCTTGTCTCGATCGGGTACCGGCTGGCTTCGCAGCGGCCGGCTGGAGTGCGGGGGTGAGTCGGAGCGGTTGGCCGGCCAGCAGGCGGGCGGCTGTGAGTGCGGCAGAGGCTAGGCGCTCACTCGGCAGTGGGGCCTGGGTCGATGTGGGCTCGGTGAGTCGGGGCGGCTCGGGATGGTTCGCGGCGTCCAAAGAGCGGGGCTGCGCCACTGGCGCATGATCGACTTCATCGGCTTGTTCGTCATGCCGGCTGGGGGGCTCAGCGGCATCAGTCGATGGCGGGACATGACGGGGGTGGGCGCTGGATGCGGTCGGACTGGTCAAGGACTGTCTGTCGACCGTGTTCGACGCGATCGGCCGGAGGGAGGCTGGCCACAGGTTCAGGTCGAGGCCGCGCAGGCACAGCAGGCTTCGGGGATCGGCGTCAAGGTGTGCGACGACGGCGTAGCCGAGTGCCAGGAGGTGCAGGCAGTCCTGCTCTGGGGCGGTGCAGGTGCAGGTCGCAGCCGACAGTTCGCGCGGTGTGGGGCGCAGCCAGGTCCGCAGGCGGATGTCTGCCAGCCAGTGCCGGGCTTGGCGTTCCACGGGTTCGGACCGATCCACGGAGCGGAAGCAGGCGTCCATCAGCTCGGCGGGATTGCCGATGTCGTGGCCGGCCAGGCGGAGCTGAGGTGCCTGAATGATATTGCCGGTGACGACGTCCGCGATGACCAGTCCCGGCTGGACCGTGGTGAGCCGGACGGCTTCGCGCCCGACGAGGCTGAGTGCCTCCCCGTGGAGTGAGCTGTTCCACTGGAAGGCACCGAGCGCGTGCAGCCAGTCGGCTGCCAGGGGGTGCAGTTCGGTGGGCAGCGGGCCGACTGTGGTGGTGATCTTCGGCGTGGAGCTCATTCGGCATCGTCCCTGAGGCGGAGCAACTCGTCGAGCTCGGCGTTGGTCAGACGGGTGACATAGCTGTCGTCGCTGGGAACGACGCTTTCTGCCAGAGCACGTTTGCGGTTGATGAGTTCGGCGATCCGCTCTTCGACCGTGCCGCGAGTGACGAATTTGTGCACGTGCACCGGTCGGGTCTGCCCGATGCGGTAGGCGCGGTCGGTGGCCTGGTCTTCGACGGCAGGGTTCCACCAGCGGTCGTAGTGGATGACCTGGGTGGCCTGGGTGAGGTTGATGCCCAGGCCTGCCGCGGTGACCGAGAGAAGCATGAGCGATGCCTGCTTGTGTTGGAAGCGCTCAGCTCGCCGAAAACGCTCGGCTGGGGGGACCTTGCCGTCGATACGCAGGTAGGCGACGGCAGGGCGGTGCTTGCCCAGGTGGTTTTCGATCAGGTCCAGCATCGTCGTGTACTGGGAGAACACCAGCACTGATTCGCCGTTGTCCTGGGCCTGTTCCAGTAGTTCGTCGAGGAGCTCCAGCTTTCGCGAGTCCGTCAGTTCCGGGAAGCCCTCGCCCTGGAAGAGCACCGGGTGGTTGCATATCTGCTTGAGGTGGGTCAGCAGCCTCGTGACCTCGAGAGGTCGGGCTCCCGAGTCCGCGGCCTGGATCCGCGCCATACCCTCCCGCCGGGTTGCCTCGTACAACGCAGTCTGCCGTGCGGTGAGTCCGATGATGTGCTCCGTCTCAGTCTTCGCAGGCAGTTCAGGCGCGATAGCCGGGTCGGTCTTCATGCGACGCAGGACGAACGGCCGTACCAACCGCGCCAATCGCTCGGCCGCAGCTTCGGCCTCTTCGGGATCCTCTCCGTTCTCAATCGGCTGGACGTACCGCTCCTGGAAGGCCTCATGGGAACCCAGAAGACCCGGGGTGGTCCACGTCAATATGGCCCACAGGTCCCGGAGCCGGTTCTCCACCGGCGTTCCGGTCAACGCGACCCGCACCTGGCCGTTCAGCTCGCAGATGTGGCTGAACGTCTTCGATCTGGGGTTCTTGATGCGCTGGGCCTCGTCGGCCACGACCAGACCCCACTCGATCCGGGCGAGCCTCCAGTCGCTCAGAACTCCGTACGTGGTGACAACGATGGTTTCTGGCGTCAGGTCCCGAAGGGAACGGGAAGGCCCGTGGAAACGTCGCACCGTCACGCCCGGGGCGAACCGCTCCACCTCTCTCGTCCAGTTGTCCAGGACGATGCTGGGCCCGACCACCAGCGTCGGCCCCGTTGCCTCGCCGCAGGCCAGCCGGTGCAAGTGCAGGGCGATGACTGTGACGGTCTTGCCCAGTCCCATATCGTCGGCCAGACAGCCACCGAGTCCAAGAGAGCAGCGGTCCGCCAGCCAAGCCAGGCCCCGTCTTTGGTAGGCCCGCAGGGTGGCGACCAGGCCTGGAGGCTCTTCCAGTGCGGGCAGCAGTGGTTCCTGCGTCGCAAGGCGGGCCGCGGCGCCCAACGCGGTGTAGGGCACGGACTCGCCGTCGACCACGAGCTCGCCCGCCGCTGCGGCTGCCAGTGCGTCGCCCGGTTCCAGTTGCGTCGCCAACCGGCTTCTGGCCCTGCGGAGGACGGTGTCGTTGACCAATGCCCACCCCTCGCGCAGGCGCACCAATGGCCTGCGCGACTCGGCAAGCTGGTCCATCTCCTCCTCGGTCAGCAGTCGGCCATCGAGGGAGAAGCGCCAGTTGAAGGACTGCAGAAGACCGTCCACGATCGAGGAGCCGTTCGGGGCGTCCATCACGGCAACCGATTCCAATGACGCCCACTCGGCGGGAAGTAGGATCGCAACACCGCGGCGGCGTAGTGCCTGTGCCGGGCCACGTGGCCGAAGCAACTCCTCGAATTCTTGGGGAGTCAGGCGGGTTTTGAACTCGTCGTCGTCGTTGGTGGTGAGCCGGTCGAGTGGCTGCCACAGACTCCCGAGCTCGGTGAGGACGGCGGAGACTGCTGCAAGGGGTCTCTTGCCGAAGGGCTCGTCCGTGGTGGCGGGAAGGTCGGCGAGGTCGGCAGCATCCACGATCAGGGATGCGTCCTTGAGGCTTCGTACCTGGAGCACCAGGTCCACTGCACCGTCCTCGCGGACCGGGTACGGGGTGTCCTCGCTGTGCTGGACACGGAGTTCGCACCGGACGGCTGGGCCGGTCTCCGCTGCGGCGGGGTGCGGTGTCGTTTCGGCGGCAGCGGGGAGCGAAGAATCGGATGAGCCGGCCTGCTGGGCAGAGTTATCGCTCACCGCAGAGGCGAGCAGCGTGTCCACGACCGCGTCCATGAAGGACGACAGCAGGTGCCGCGGATTGGGCAGACGCCAGGGCGGCCCGCCCGGCAGCGGCTGAGCATGAGCGTGTGGCGGGAAGCCGGCCACCAGAGCATCGAGATCGGCCTTCGCAATCGCGTCGAGGCGTCCGCACCGCCATGACTCGTCGCCCTCGTCGTCGGCCGAGGGCTCGACATCGCCGCGGACAACCGCTTCCAGAGCAATCCGGGCGGCGGACGCCCACGGTGACAACCCGGGAACAGGCGGTGCATCCGGTTTGTCCACTGCCATCAGCAGCGGCAGGGCCTGAGCCATTGCGACCTCGACAGCCGGCACGGTCGCCTCGCGCAGCCCGTGCTGCCCCGGGCACACGACCGTGAGCATGTCGCTGCTGGGCTTTTCGTCCTGCCCATCGACGGCATCAGGACGCCAGAGGGCGAAACGACCAGCCCGTGGAAGCCGCGAGGGAAGAAACACCCCTACCCAGCGATGCGGTTCCAACAGCACGGACGCCGCGTCCGCGTCTCCCAGCGTCTTCACGCCATCCCCCACCAAGGTTCCCCTCTGTCGCCACTTTGAGCGGTTGGCTACTGGCCACCCACAGCTCCAGGCCAGACGCCGGTCTGGCGTTTCTGCCGCTTCTTGACAGTCTTCGTCAGGCTCGAACGAGCCGCCCCGGTCACAGAGCACGGCTTTCTCCACCCGCGCCACGCCGGTCAGAACGGTCTTGGAGCGCTTGCCTTGCGGGAGTCGCCACCATCCTTGCCCGCCGGATCGTGCTTTTCATAGCCGAGGTGTTCGGCGACCTCGCCCACCAGAAGGACTCCAGCAGCCGCCTGACCAGTTGATGGAGTCCGCCCTCGCCCGACAGCTGCAGGCCCTATGCCTGAGCCCGACTCACCAGCTCGTCGATCAGCCAGTCATCCATGACCTTCGCCGACACAGCCGCTGCCGACCCGACACTCTCCTACTCGGCCGCGCCTTCTCACTGGTCAACGCTGCATCTTCCATGATCGAGAGTTACATCGAACGATTCACAGTCCCAAATGGACGAGAAGGCCCGGAGCATCTCAGACGTACCTCACAGGCCGCGCGCCTTGTTCCAGTTGTTGACGCGCACCGCGTAGATGATGTTGCCAATGCCCCCCGTCAAGCAGAACAGCCAGAAGTGCACAGAGAACGACTGGCGGCGTCGCCGCAGATGACCCTCCCCAGCGGCGGCAGTCGCCGCAGCAGACGCGACAGCGGAGCGAGGATGTCGGGTTGGCTCTCCCAGTGACGCCGGAAGGGTAGTAGGGGTGATCCTGGGTTCGCCACGAGGCCCTTCGAAAACGATGACCTGGCGAGGCTCGGGGTCCTTGGCCGGGCGAGCGGCCGGTGCGCCGCCATAGGGGCGACGTGGAGGCACGAGGGCGGCATCCGCTGTCCGTCCGGCGCGGCGGTAGCGTCCCTTCACAGTGAGAGCGAGCCCGGCGGCCTGGCGTAGTTCGGTCAGGGCATTTTCGAGAGTCTGCTCGCTTCCGTGGGGTGCTTTGGACTTGTCGACCATCAGGCGGGGCGTTCGGCCACGGCTGAATTGGACGAACGTCGCTTCAGGGGCGACGCACTGTTCAATCACCCATCGGACGGGAGCGGTGAACGTGCCCGCGGTCAGCTCGTCAGGCAGTTCGTGCAGACGCCACACCGGGCCCGCACCAGGGCCGGTGAATACCAGCGGGCCACAAGCTGCGACCGCCGCAGCGGGCTGCGCGGCGGGCTTCATCTGCTGCTCGAGCCACTGTCTGGCGGCGGCCGGGGCCAGTACGGGCAGGCGATGCTGGGTCACCGCGCTGGGGCTGGGGACCGTTGTCGGGTCGGTGGCGATGACAAGTCGGGTGGTCTTGGAGGGCCGCACACCGATCGTGGCCCCGTGCCGCTCGGCCCAGGCCGTCAGGTCACGCACGGCCGCGTCCTGGCTGAGGGGCACGATGCGCACCCCCTTGAGCTCGTCCCCAACGCTGGGCAGATCGCGGGCGGCGAAATCGGACACGCCGAGATGGCGCGCCAGGTCGGTCAGCTCCCGGACGGTTCGCGGCGACGGGTCCGGTATACGGGAATGCACCGTGTGCCAGACGGCGGAGTGTATCTGGCGCACCGAGGTCTGATGGTGGCCGGCTGCACTGGCCAACGTGACAAGTCGCTGTGCCTCAGGGCCGGCCAGGCGCCCCTGGACGGCGAGGTCTTCGAGCACGCGCTGGTATTCGCCGGCGGCCACCGGATCCGGCGGCACCGTCCTGCCGCTCGGCAGCGCCGCGTGGATGTGCGCGGGCCAGCCCTGACGGCTGCCGGGTGCCCCTGCGATACGCGGCCGGCTGCGGACGGCCTCGGGCCATACCGGAAGCGTTCCGGATGGGCCGCCCGTCAATCTCAGCGGCTGCGGACTGGTGGCCAGCAGCGTGGTCAGGGCCCGGGCGGTGTTGCGGGCATCTTCCAATGCCGCGTGGCCGTGGGACGGCCAGGCTCCGGAAAGGTCTTTGACGATTCCCGCAAGCGTGTAGCCACGCAGGTCGGTCTGGGCACGGAACGCCGTCAGCGTGCACAAGCCAGCCACCCGCAACCTGGCGGCCCCAGCCCGCGCGAACTCCGCCTCCAGGAACGAGGCGTCAAAGGCCAATTTGTGCGCCACCACCAGCGAGCCGCGCATCAACCGCAGCAGCGTCCCCGCAACATCCGTGAACAATGGCGCCCCTGCGACGTCGCTCTCGCTGATCCCGTGATGTGACTGGTTCTGCCGCGACATCGCCCGCTGCGGGTCGACCAGGGTGGAAAACTCCTCCACCACCGTGCCGTCGGCCCGCAGCCGCACCGCCGCAACCTCACACACACGATGACCGCGCGCAGGAGACAAACCGGTCGTCTCCACATCGACAACCGTGTACTCAACCTGCCAGGGATCCACGCCCTGAAGCCCCCGCCGCAAGAACACCGGCTCAAACACCGCGCACACTCCTTCCCCCCACATCCCTCACTCAAGTGCCGACTCCTTGGTCGGCAGCCCGATCAGCAACACCACCGGGGATCCATGAAACGGACACGTCTACCGCGTGACATGACACAAAAGCCGCACACTGGTGCACGCACTCGGCGGCCGACCGCTGATCACACACCAGCACACCAAGCCCGGCTTGGACGTGGGCAACCAGCGGTGGGGCCGAGAGAGGCTTCGCACTCCTGCACCACGCCCCCCACGTGCGGATCCGTAAGGTACTCCGCCGGTCAGCCTGGGATGTGCGCCCCCTCGGTGACCTTCTTCACGCCGCAATACCCACTCTCTACAGTTCCTCCCCATTCGTAGCGGCGTGATTCTATGTTCAACAAAGCTGAAGACGGAAGATGCGATCAAGGTCTTGACCTGCACTTTCCTTGCGCACAACAACTACCGGCGCACATGTAGGCGATGGGGCGATCCTGTTGGTACCCGGCTCAAACCCGCGTCGACGAGCGTGCGACGCGCTCGCGGGCGCCGACTTCTCCTAGGTGCCGGCGGTGGCGTGGGCCTCGTCCACAACCAGCAGGTCGAAGACCGGTGGGCGGGAAGACGGCCGAGTGCTGGGCTTCGGGCGATCTTGGACAGGCAGTCGTACGTGAAGCACACCATGGCGTGGCGGTGGCGGCCCAGCCAGTAGGCCAGGTACTCCCCCGAGTTGGTCGAGGCGACTTCTTCGTTGGCCAGCAGCGGGTGGCGCGCAGGCTGAAGACGGCGATCGGCGATCATCGGCTCGCGGCGGTGATCCGCGCGGCCGGCCGCGGCCCACTGGGCGATCAGATCCAGGCCGGGCACCGCCACGGCGGCTCCTGACCCGTCCGGCTCTGTCAGGACAACCGGGGCTCGGCGGTCCCGCGCTCCGATCGCACACCGCGTGGGACCGCCTTCTGGCTGACGCCCACCCACTGCCGCCCCACCGCTCAGCCACATCTCTGACCAGCGCAAACTCTGCACCCGCTATAGCAGTCGGCGTGAGAATGACCTGGCCGTTCGTCACTCACGTCAGCAACCGGTGAGCACTACCCCTCAGTGCCAATCACCAGGTCGCGGAGGCTGCGTCGCTGACACTCAGATGACGATGTCCGACTGACACTCGCCCGCAGACTGTCACGCACGGCCGGACGCGCACGCGGACGCGGTCGACCTGGACGGGTGGGAGGGCGAGGGCGGAGCGCTCGCGCACGGCGGAGAGCTCCCCCCGCCGGCAACACGTGATGAGGTGTCCCCGCGGGTGGCTGACGTGATGTCCGACCCGTCCGGGGCGGACGTGTGGGAGGCAGAGGGCGGCACGGTGCCGGGCGTCGACACCCCGGCCCCCGTCGCGGCGGCTGCGGCGGTTATGCCGATCGACTGGGCGAAGCCTGCCGGGCGCGGTGACTGCGCGGCGGCAAACACGTGTGGCGGGTTCGGGGTGCTGCTGTGGGACGTGCCCGGCTGTGCTCCGCGCTGCGCCGAGTGCGCCGCACGGGTCATGGGGCACACTCCGGCGGCACTGCGCGCGCTCACCCTGCCCGGGGACGTCGCGGAGGCGGAGGAGGAGGCCGAAGCAGCCGACATCGTCATCCGGCACACCCACGAAGACGGCACCACCGTTGAGGGCTCCGCCAAGGGTGACGGGGTGTGGGAAGCGTTGCGCCCGCTGGGCTGGACCTACCGGCGCAACCCCGGGATCTTCATCCGTGGCAGCCGCTACAAGAGCGCCGACCGGTGGAAGATCAACCGGGCTGCGGACGCGGTGCGCGCACTCGGCCTGTCATGCGCTGTGGTGATCGAAGAGGGCATGTCGTTCGCCGAGCGGGAGGCCGCCCGCGTGGATGCGTCCGAGAACCGGGCGCAGCGGTACGCGGACCGGTCCGGACGTGCGGCGGCATCGTCGCAGGCTGCGCGGGATGCCTCGGACCGGATCGGCGAACGGTTCTGGATGGGCCAGCCGATCTTGGTGGGCCACCATTCGGAGGGGCGCGCCCGCAGGGACCAGGAGCGCATGCACAACGCCATGCGCAAGAGCATCGCCGAGGGCGAGCGGGCCGGTTACTGGGCCAATCGCGCCCAGGCGGCGGAGGCTTACGAGCGGTATCGGAAGAACCCGGGGCGCACGCTGCGCCGTATCGAGAAGCTGGAGGCGGAGCGGCGGGGCGTTCTGCGGGAGCGTGACGGCGTTGACGACAAGGGGCGCACGGCTGATGTGTGGCGACGCGAGCCGTCCGAGGCGCGCCACCAGGAGCTGACGCGCCGTCTGGCCGAGTACGACGAAGAGCTGACGTACTGGGCGGAGACGATCAAGGAGGCGGAGCGGCGCGGCTTCAAGGTGTGGGGACGGGCCGACTTCGTGAAGGGCGATTTCGTGCAGTGGCGGGGGTCCTGGTACGAGGTGACCCGGGTCAACGCCAAGACGGCGACCGTGCCGCACATCCACGCCGCGTTCGATGGCGGCACCGTCGGCGCCGTCGGCGGCTGCCGCGTGGTCACCCGCGCGGCAACGGCTGAGACCCGGCACAAGGGCAGCACGTACACGCTCCCCTACAACGAGGTGAGCGGGCGCATGTCGGCCGAGCAGATGCGGGCCGCCCTGGCGGGCGAGGCGATCCCCGCCGACCCGCGCGACATCACCCCGGAGCCCGCCCCGACACCGGGTTCATTGCCGCCGTCGCCGCCGGCCTGACCGTCACCACACCGCCTGACCACCCCATGGCCGGGCGCCCACGGCACCGGCAGCCTCCCAGGATTCCTCAGAGGAAGCACAGCTATGCGACTGAGCAAGCGCCGAGCGACCACCCTGAACCGACGCGCGCGGTTTCTGCACCAACGCCGGAAGCAGCGGGGCACGTTGCCGTGCCTGGAGACCGGCGGGACCCAGGTCTACGCCTACTGGAACTGCGGTGAAGGCCTGATGGTGTCCGTCCATCTGGACACCGGTGAGGTACCCGGCGACCTGATCAGCCCGGATGGAACGATCCCGATCCGGATCACGGTCAACGGTGAATGTGTCTTCAGCGCCGACTGATACCGCGGAAGCGTTGAACTTCCCCCCATAAGCGCGTATTGACGGTGGGTCACCCGTCCGGGCAGAGCAGGGAAAAACAGGTGGAACGCGGTACCTGGTGCGGAGTGCCGGCCGGTGCACAGCGGGGTGAATCATGTGGGGTTGCTGTGACGTGGTCGTGGGACGAGTGGCAGATCACGCCACCTGTCACGAGCGCGTCAAAAAGTTGGCCGGAAATCGTTCGTTGACCGGATGTTCATGTCCGGTATGCGAACTGGCCGTGGGAGATCCGTTTGACGGTGAGCGGAAATTTGCGCCGCCGACATGCCCCCGGAACCGCGTGGCAACAGATCCGGCAGGATCCTGCGGGGCACAACCGGCGGTCTGCCGGACCGCCGCTCCCACGAGGGGAGTTGACGGTGCAGTGATTCCGTATCCCAGCTGGCTGAACGCCGGCGACAACGCGTGGCAGCTCATCTCGGCGACGCTCGTCGGCCTGATGAGCATCCCGGGTATCGCGATCCTCTACGGCGGCCTGGTCCAGCGCAAGTGGGTCGTGAACACCATGTTCATGGCCTTCACCGGCTTCTCGCTGGTGCTGGTGGCCTGGGTGCTCTGGGAATTCAAGATGGGCTTCGGCGAGCCCCTGAACTCCCACTGGCCCGGCATCCTCGGCGCGTTCGTCGGCCGCCCCGGCACCATCGTCGGCTCGGCGAGCGAGCAGCAGCAGGCGACCATCCCGCTCGCGACCGGGGCGATGCCGAGCTTCCGCTTCCCCCAGTCCACGCTCGCCTACTTCCACTTCGCCTTCGCGGCGATCACCCCGCTGCTGTTCCTCGGCAGCGTGATCGGCCGGATGAACATCCGCGCCTGGCTGCTCTTCGTCCCGCTGTGGTCGACGCTGGTCTACACGGTCAACGCCTTCCTGCTGTGGGGCGGCGGCTGGTGGGCCCAGCAGGGCGCGCTCGACTACTCCGGCGGCTACGTCATCCACCTCGCCGCCGGCACGTCCGGCTTCGTGGCCGCCGCGGTGATCGGCCCGCGCCTGGCCCGTGACCGCGCGCACGGCGTGCCCAACAACCTGCCCATGGTCGCCGTCGGCGCCGGCATCCTGTGGCTCGGCTGGAACGGCTTCAACGGCGGCGACATGTACTTCGGCGGCCACAACGCGGCGGCCGCCGTCCTCAACACCAACCTGTGCACGGCCGTCGCCCTGCTGGTCTGGGTGTTCTGGGACATGTTCGCGGGCCCGCAGCGCAAGCCCACCTTCCTCGGCGGCATCAACGGCATGATCGTCGGCCTGGTGGCGATCACGCCCGCGGCCGGCTTCGTCACCGGAATCGGCGCGATCTACATCGGCGTCATCTCGTCGTCGATCGTCTGGCTGGCCTGGAATTACCTGTCCAAGGTCCGGCCGTTCAACAAGGTCGACGACGCGCTCGGCGTCGTCTACACCCACGGCATCGCCGGCCTCGCGGGCGGCATGCTCGTCGGCATCTTCGCCGACCCGGCCATGGCGGTGTACCTCAACAAGGACGGCACGACGGCCTTCTCCACCAGCGGCTGGCTCTACGGCAACCTCGACCAGCTGTGGAAGCAGGCAGGCGCCGCCGGGACGGTCATCCTCTACGACGGCGTGATGACGTTGCTGATCCTCAAGGCCATCGGCCTGTTCGTGAAGCTGCGGGCCCCCGACCCGGTCCTGGAGAGCGGCGACCTCGCGGTCCACGACGAGGAGGCGTACCCGGCGGAGACTGCGGTGGCGACGGGGTCGGAGCCGATGGCGGTGGCGGCGACACCGACGCCCGCACCACAGAAGGAGCCCGAGACGGACTCAAGCTGATTCGACGGGAGTTGGGGACCGGTGCAGCGTCAACCGGGGACTGCGACTCACAGCGGCTTCGCCGCGGGCCCCCGGGCCCCCAACCGACCCGGCGTGACCGAGCGTCACAAGGTCAGGGGGCTCCGGTGAAGCTGGTCACCGCGGTCCTCCCTCCACACCGCGTGCCGGACATCATGAAGGCCCTGCAGTCCTTCGGGGTGCGCGGAGTGACCGTGACCGAGGTGCGGGCGTACGAGCCGAGGCCCATCCGGGTGGAGATCTACCGGGGCAGCGAGTACCGCGTGAACCTCGCCCCGCGGCTCAGGCTCGACATCCTCACCCTCGACTTCGACGCCGCCGACCTGGTCCGTGTCATCCGTGCCGCAGGCGCCCGCGGCACGGGCGGCGGCACGGTGTGGGTGACTCCGGTGGAGGAGGTGGTACGCATCAGGACCCGGGAGCGGGGGCCGGACGCCATCTGAACCGCCCGGTCAGGCAGGGGGTGTGCGGTCCCCGTGCCAGGTACGCCACAGCGCCGCGTACGCGCCGTCCGCCGCCACCAGCTCGTCGTGCGTGCCGAGTTCGGTGAGCAGGCCGTCCTCCATCACCGCCACGCGGTCCGCGTCGTGGGCGGTGTGGAGGCGGTGGGCGATGGCGATGACGGTACGGCCTTCGAGGACGGCGGCGAGGGCGCGCTCGGTGTGCCGGGCTGTGGCCGGGTCCAGCAACGCCGTCGCCTCGTCGAGGATCAGCGTGTGCGGGTCGGCCAGCACCACGCGGGCCAGGGCGAGTTGCTGGGCCTGCGAGCCGTCGGTGCGGCAACCGCCCTCGCCCAGCTCGGCGTCGAGGCCGTCGGGCAGAGATCGCACCCAGTCGTCGGCGCCGACGGCGGCGAGGGCCGACCACAACTCGGCGTCGGCCGCAGAGGGTTCGGCGATCCGCAGGTTGTCGCGGACCGTGCCCAGGAAGACGTGGTGCTCCTGGGTGACCAGCACGACCTGGCGGTGCAGCCGCTCGGGTTCGAGCCCGGCGATCGGCACCCCGCCCACGGTGACCGTGCCGGCGGTGGGCGCGTCGATGCCGGCGAGCAGCCTGCTGAGAGTGGTCTTCCCCGCGCCGGAGGGGCCCACGACCGCGAGCCGTTCGCCGGGGCGCACGGTGAGGTCCACACCGTGCAGGACCTCGCCGCCGCGGCCGTAGGCGTAGCGCACACCGGTGACATCGATGCGGTCGTCGGCCGGAGCGGGCGCGTCGCCCTCGGGCGCGGACCGCGGTGCGCGGGCCAGCCCCTCCACGCGGGCGAACGAGGCGCTGCTCGCCTGGAGTTGCTCGACCCGGACGAGGATCTGGTCGAGGGGTTCGGTGAACTGGCGCAGATACAGCGCGGCCGCGACCACGGCCCCGAGGCTCAGCTCACCGTGCGCGTGCAGCGCCCCGCCGACCACCGCCGAGGCCCCCGCCGCCTCGGCGGACGATGCGCTGGCCGCCGAGGTTCCCGCGGCTCCCACCGCCGCGCCCGGCTCTGAGCTGGCCCGGCAGGTGCCGATGGGCGCGGCAGTCCTGGACGACCTCGAGGACCGGGGGCCTACCACTGACGTGTGGGTGCCTCTGGCCGGCGGCGATCCGCGGCCGTGGACCGAGCTGTAAGCCGCCGCCTATGGAGTCGGCTCCGACTCGGTAGATCCGATGAGGGTGCCCCTCCGCCGCGGTGCGTCGTTGGCCTGGTGTGCCGTCGGCTCCAACAGCCAGGCATGAAGGGGACGTTTGCGCACGCAATGAGTGAAGTGACAGAACTACAAATCGCCTTCGGATTTCGAAAGTGACCGGGTACGTCCCGAGTTGTGCGAGTGAACTCGATTATCACGCTGGGAAGTTGACTGCCATATGCGTAACCTGACGACTACACAAAGTGCATCAGCACAGCTCGACCAGGTTTCAACAGGTGAGCTATGAGGGGGCGCGCCTTCGAGAGACGCCCGTCCATGGCGCCGCCGAACGGGGAGGCATCGTGACACGCCGCACACACCACACCGCCCGCTCCAGTGTTCGCTTCCGAAATCAGATGATGGCGGCCGCGGGATTGTGTGCCGTACTGGCCGCCCTCTCCGCGTGCAGCAGCTCCGACAAACACTCTCAGTCCCCGTCATCCGCTGCTACCAGTCCGTCCGCCACCCAGGACTCGAAGGAGCAGGCAGCTGGGGACGCCGCGCTGGCCGCCTGGCGCGGGATGGACACCGAAATGGTCAAGGCGTACCACCGCGGCAAGTCTTCCGGCACCAAGCTCTCCACGTACGCCGCGGACAAGGCCCTCTCCAAGATCGAGAGCGAGCTGTTCCAGTACCGCCAGGCCGGCGTGCACTTCGAAGGAGAGCCGAAGTCGACAGCGAAGGTGACCGCGGTCGACATCGAGTCCACCCCGCAAAAGGCCACCATCACCGAATGCCTGGATACCACAGGCTGGAAGGCGATGCAGGGCAGCAAGAACGTCACCAGTCCCAACCAGGTCCAGCGCTACACCGTGACCGGATCCGTCCGCACGATCGGCGCGCAATGGAAGATCGTCGACTACACCGTGGACAAGGAGCTCGCATGCTGACCCGTCCGAGATCCGCGGCCGCTGTCGTATTAGCCCTTGTGCTAGGCCCCGCCGGTCTCGCCTACGCAGGAAACGACCCCACCGTCTCCCCGCACCCCACTGTCGCCCAGCCCACCGACTGCGGCGACATGAGGGTGTGCATCGGCGTCGGGACCGGCGGATCCGACGCCAAGCCCTCCGGCGGCACCAGCGGAACACACACCGCGAAGACCTCAACCAGCAAGAAACGCACCTGTAGCACCTACTTCTCCGCTAGCAAGGCTGGCGGAATCGACGAAAAGGGCCCTCGCGGGTACGAAGTCCCGTGCGAGGACCCTGACCTGGGCTCTTTCTCCGGCGGCTGCTACTACAAGAAGGCCGACCCTCAGCCCCCGGCCGGTGATCCCGCCTGGCAGGGGCACAAGCCAGGCGACGGGGCGATCTATCAGCGCAGCTGCCCCTTCGGCGTCCCTGGCAACGGTGTCCTGGCCGAGGGCTTCGTGTGGATGGCCCAGCCACCGGCCGTGGCCGCTGTCGATCCGGCGCAGCTCGCCCAGGAAGCCATCGACAAGATGACGCTGCGCGGCCCACAGATCGGCATCACTCCCAAGCCTGGAGGCAAGGGCGTGGTGGGCATGCCGGTGTGGCTGTGGAACCAGAAGAAAGCCGAGACGTGGGGCCCCAACACCGCAAGTGCCTCCGCGGGCGGCGTCACCGTGACGGCCACCGCGAAAGTCTCGAAGATCGTGTGGAAGATGGGCGACGGGAACGCGGTCCCCTGTACCAATGCCGGAACCCCGTACAAAGCGGCGTACGGCAAGAGCTCCTCGCCGGACTGCGGCTACCGCTACACCGAGTCTTCCTCCACCGAGTCCGGCGGCAAGTTCCACGTCACGGCGACCTCCACCTGGACCATCGACTGGCAGGGCGGCGGCCAGACCGGCCAGCTCACCGAGATCCGCAACAGCGCCGTGGACATCACCGTCGCCGAGGTCCAGGTCCTCAACTGACCGGCCCGCGCCTCTCGAACACCCCGGAAAGGCCCAACCGTCATGGAAACCCCCGCCGCCGCACCGGCGCTGCCGCGTCCGGCCCGCCTTGAGGTGCCCATCACCACGACCCCGCCGGTCAAGCGGGAACGCCGATGGTCCATGGTCGCCGTGTACGTCCTGCTCGCTGTTCTGTCCGCTCTCGCCGCGGCCGCAGCCGTCAACTCCGCAAGCAGCCGCAGCAAGGTGCTGGCGGTTGCCCGCGACGTACCTGCGGGGCATGCCGTGACCGCCGCGGACGTGACTGTCGCCGAGGTCTCCGCCGACGCCGCCCTCTCCCCGCTCCCTGCCGCCGACAAGAACTCCGTCCTCGGGAGACGAGCCGCTGTCGACCTCCAAAAGGGCGGACTGCTCCTCGCCTCGGAGCTGAACCCGGGAAGCGGCCTGGGCGACTCCCAGCAGCAGGTAGGCGTCCTGGTCAAGCGGGGCCAGGCCCCGGCCGGCACCCTCGCTTCGGGCGACAAGGTCCTCGCTGTCACCACGCCCGCACAAGGAGACGACACCAGCGCAAAGAACGAGACGCCGCCGTCCTCGATCAGCGCCGTCGTCGTGAGCGTCTCCCGGCCCGACGCCACTGGTTCGGTCGTGGTCAACCTCGCTGTCGCCACCACCGACGGCCCCGTGCTGGCCACCCGTGCCTCCCAGGGCCGCATCGCCCTGGTCCGTGAACCGCGGAGCAACTGACCATGCCCGTCACCAGCATCGCCTCCGCCAAATCCTGCGGCGTCACCACCGCCACGCTCGCCCTCACCCTGGCCTCCGCCCGCCCGTCTCTGCTCGCCGAGTGCGACCCGGCCGGCGGCACCATCCGGGCCGGACTGCTCACCGGACAAGTCAGCGCCGGATACGGCCTCTACCACCTGGCGGCCGCCGAGCGCGTCGGCCCGGTCGAGCTGGCCAACGCGTTCGCCTCGCATCTATGGCCGCTGGACGGCCAGACCGGGCACCGCAAGGTGCTGCCCGGCCTGACCGACCCCGCTCAGGCCGCCGCACTCAGCAGGACCTGGCCCGCACTCTCCGACGTCTTGCACGTCATGGCCGAATCCGCCGGCCACGACGTGTTCATCGACGCCGGGCGGCTCGCCCTGGAAGCCGGGCGCCTGCACCCCACGCTCACCCCGGCGCCCCTGCTGCACAAAGCCGACCTCGTGCTGATCGCAGTCCGCGGCACCGAGCAGTCCCTGACCCTCGCCCGTCACCTGATCCACCCGCTGCGTGCCGAGCTCGAGGAGCACGGCACGGGCGCCGACGCGCTCGGCCTGCTCCTGATCGAGGACGGCCCGTTCCGCTCCCACCAGGTCGCCGAGGCCCTCCAGACACCCGTGCTGGCCGCGCTGCCGTGGGACCCCGACACCGCCGCCTACCTCACGGCCGGCGGGAAGCCGCCGCGCGGCTTCGCCCGCAGCCCGCTGCTGCGCTACGCACGCACGGCCACCGAACAGTTCGAGGCCATCGCCGCCCGCCGCAAGGTCCAGCAGCACTTCCCCGCCCCGCCGTCCCACCCGCAGCTCGCGGGGGTCCTGGACCGCCTGGCCAACCGCCGAGGTGCCCGTGGCTGACACCCAACCGCGTACCGGCGCCAACGGACACGTCCCGGCCCCCATGGACCGCGAGGACATCGCCCACCTCCTGACCGGCAAACTCGGCGAGCGACGGGCGGCGCCCCCACCGCGTCCCGCCGTGGCGGCCCCGCCGACGGCATCCGGCGCAACCACTAGTAGGGCTTGGTCAGGTTCGTATTGGGGTGGGTATGTCTCGGTGGCAGGTGGGGCAGGTGCCGGCCCAGAGGGTGAGGAGTGTCTGCAGCTCGCGGACTGCTTGGTAGAGGCTCAGTCCTGCGCCGTGTCTTTTGGGGCGCCTGCCAGGCGTCGGAGGGTGCAGAAGGC
>NZ_JBEOZU010000035.1:0-95569 GCF_040298185.1 Streptomyces sp. NPDC001634
CGGGTTCCGGGCGGGGGTGGTCGTCACCCGGGCCCTGCGGGACTTCGGCGCCGCCCACCCGGATGTCGAGGTGCACGCCCGTCGGGTGGAGTGGGACGACCAGGAGGAGCTGATCCTGGACGGGACGGTCGACATCGCCTACGTACGCCGCCCGGTCCGGGAGCAGGGCCTGAAACTGCTGCCGCTGTTCAGTGAGGCCCGCGTGGCGATGCTTCCCGCCGACCACCGCCTCGCCGGAAAACAGGAGCTTTCCCTGGCCGACCTGGCGGACGAGCCCCGGCTGAGTTACGCCACCCCCGCCACCCCCGCCGGCCCCGACGACCTGCCGATCCGCACGATCGAGGAGAAGTTCGAGTGCGTGGCGAGCGGGGCCGGCATCACGCTCGTACCGGAGTCCGTGGCCCGGCAGTACTCGCGCCCCGACATCACCTACGTACCCGTCCCGGAAGCGGACCCGGACGAGGTGCTCCTGGCGTGGGAGGCGAGCCGCAGGTCACCGCTGATCCCGGCGTTCGTACAGGCCGCAGGGGCCTGAGGCGGGGCCCCTCTGCGGCGCAGGGGGCGCTCCCCGCCGGTCGGGGCCCCGCCGCCGTGTCGCGGGGAGCCGGTCAGCCCTGGGTGGCCGCGGCCTGCAGGGCGATGCGGTCCTCACCCGCGTACACGTTCATGGAGCTGCCCCGCAGGAAGCCCACCAGGGTCAGACCGGTCTCCGCGGCCAGGTCCACGGCCAGGGACGAGGGCGCCGACACCGCGGCCAGCACGGGGATGCCCGCCATCACGGCCTTCTGCGCCAGCTCGAAGGAGGCCCGGCCCGAGACCAGCAGGATGGTCCGGGACAGCGGCAGGTCCCCGTTCTGCAGCGCGCGGCCGACGAGTTTGTCGACCGCGTTGTGCCGCCCCACGTCCTCGCGTACGTCGAGCAGCTCGCCGTCCTCGGCGAACAGCGCCGCCGCGTGCAGGCCCCCCGTCCGGTCGAAGACCCGCTGGGCCGCCCGCAGCCGGTCGGGGAGGCTCGCGAGCAGCTCGGGATCCACCCGGACCGGGGGAGTGTCGGCGATGGGCCAGCGGGCCGTCGTACGGACCGCGTCCAGGCTCGCCTTGCCGCACAGGCCGCAGGACGAGGTCGTGTAGACGTTGCGCTCCAGGGTGATGTCGGGGATCGCCACGCCCGGCGCGGTGGTCACGTCCACCACGTTGTACGTGTTTGAGCCGTCCACCGTGGCGCCCGCGCAGTAAACGATGTTCTGCAGGTCCTTCCGCTCGGCCAGCACACCCTCGCTGACCAGGAATCCGGCGGCGAGCGCGAAGTCGTCGCCGGGGGTGCGCATGGTGATCGCGAGCGGCCTGCCGTTGAGTCTGATCTCCAGGGGTTCCTCGGCGACGAGCGTGTCCGGACGGCTGGAGACCGCCCCGTCCCGGATTCGGATCACCTTGCGTCGTTCCGTGACTCGTCCCATGTCCTGATCAGCCCCGGTTCTGTACGTGCTGGTAGCCGAAACGGCCCTTGATGCAGAGGTTGCCGTGGGTCACCGGGTTGTCGTGCGGGGAGGTGACCTTCACGATCTCATTGTCCTGCACGTGCAGGGTGAGGTTGCAGCCCACTCCGCAGTAGGCGCACACGGTCGTCGTCCGCGTCTGTGCGGACTCGTCCCAGGTACCCGCCGCGCGCATGTCGAACTCCGACTTGAACGACAGGGCTCCCGTCGGGCACACCTCGATGCAGTTGCCGCAGTACACACACGCCGAGTCGGTGAGCGGCGCGTCGTGCTCCACGGCGATCCGGGCGTCGAAGCCGCGCCCCGAGACGGAGATCGCGAAGGTGTTCTGCCACTGTTCGCCGCACGCGTCCACGCACTTGTAGCAGAGGATGCACTTGTCGTAGTCGCGTACGTACAGCTCGTTGTCGATCTTCGGTGACTCGTCCACGCGGGCCGCGTCCGGGCCGAAGCGGTCCGGTTTCGCCTCGTACTCCTTGATCCAGTCGGCGGCCTTCGGCGTCGTGGACAGGTCGACCGAGGACGCGAGCAGTTCGAGGACGATCCTGCGGCTGTGCCGGGTGCGCTCGGTGTCGGTACGGACCTCCATGCCGGCCTCCGCCTTGCGGGAGCACGCCGGTACGAGCGTTCTGGACCCCTCGACCTCGACGACACAGACCCGGCAGGCGTTCCTGGGCCGCAGTGTGTCTCCCTGGCACAGGGTCGGGACGTCCTTCCCGGCCGCCCGGCAGGCGTCCAGGATCGTGGCGCCCTCGGGGACCCTGGCCTCCTGCCCGTCGATCGTGAACTCGACGAGCCGGCGCGGCACCCCGAGCGGTATCGCGGTCATTCGTACGCCCCCAGACGGTCGATGGCGGATTCCACGGCGTTCCACGCGGTCTGCCCGAGACCGCAGATCGAGGCGTCCCGCATTGCGCGGCCGACCTCCCGCAGCACGGCGATGTCGTCGGCCGCGTCTGCGCCCGTGCGCTCCGCGATCCGGTGCAGCGCCTCCTCCTGGCGCACGGTCCCGACCCGGCACGGCACGCACTGGCCGCACGACTCGTCGCGGAAGAACTCCGCGATCCGCAGGAGCAGCCGAGGGAGCGGAACCGTGTCGTCGAAGGCCATGACGACGCCCGAGCCGAGCGTCGTGCCCGCCTCCCGGGTGCCTTCGAAGGTGAGCGGGATGTCCAGCTCGTCGGGGCGGACGAACCCGCCGGCCGCGCCGCCCAGCAGCACGGCGCGCAACCGGTCCCGTACCCCGGCCAGCTCCAGCAGCTCACCCAGGGTGGCGCCGAACGGCAGCTCGTAGATCCCGGGCCGGTCGACGCTGCCCGACACACAGAACAGCTTCGGCCCGGTGGACCTCTGCGTACCGGTCGCCGCGTACGCCGGTGCGCCCATCGTCAGGATCGGCAGGACGTTGACCAGGGTCTCCACGTTGTTCTCGACGGTGGGTCTGCCGAACAGACCCTTCTCCACGGGGAAGGGCGGTTTCGAGCGCGGTTCCCCCCGGTAGCCCTCGATGGAGTTGAAGAGGGCGGTCTCCTCGCCGCAGATGTACGCGCCCGCGCCCCTGCGGATCTCGATGTCGAAGGCGTATCCCTGGCCGAGGATGTCGTCGCCGAGCAGTCCCCGCGCGCGTGCCTGCGCAAGGGCGTGCTCCAGCCGGCGCAGGGCCCGCGGGTACTCGCCGCGCAGGTACACATAGCCCTGGTGAGCGCCGATCGCGTACGCGGCGATCGTCATCGCCTCGACGAGCGCGTACGGATCGCCCTCCATGATCACCCGGTCCTTGAAGGTGCCAGGCTCGGATTCGTCGGCGTTGCACACGAGGTAGTGCGGATGGTCGGGCTGGGACGCGGTGGCCTGCCACTTGCGGCCGGTGGGGAAGGCGGCGCCACCCCGCCCGGCCAGACCGGAGTCGGTGATCTCGCGGATGACCCCGGCGGGGCCGAGCGCGAAGGCCCGGCGCAGGGCCGCGTAGCCGCCGTGGGCGCGGTAGTCGTCGAGCGAGGACGGGTCGACGACGCCGACACGGCGCAGCAGTGTCAGTGACGGGTCACCTGCCTGGGGGACCGCCATCGCCGCCGGTGGCTCATCGGGCGCCGAGTCGGGTGCGCTCGCGGCGAGGACGGCGGCTTCGACGGTCGTCGGCGCCGACACGGCCGTACGCACCGGATCCCCGGCCCTGACCGCGAGCGCGGCCGGGGCGCGTTCGCACAGGCCCAGGCATGGACTGCGCTCGACCGAGACACCACCTGAAGGGCCCAGCCGGGACTCGATCCCGGCGCACATCTCGCCCGCCCCGGCCGCCGCGCACGCGAGGTCCGTGCATATGTGGAGCACGGTCGCGGGACGGGGCTCGACCGAGAACATCGCGTAGAACGTGGCGACCCCGTACGCCTCAGCCGGCGGCACGGTCAGCCGCCGGCACAGATAGCCGAGCGCGCCCTCGCTGATCCAGCCGATCCGGTCGTTGAGGGCGTGCAGCCCCGGCAGCAGCAGATCGCGGCGCTCGCGGGCCTCGCGGCCGCCGCGCGCCCACCTCAGGTCGGCGTCGGACCGGTCCGCGCCCTCCCACGAGGACTCCGGAGGGCCCAACAGGGCGTCCACGGCCGCCCGTTCCTCGTCCGTGGGTTTGCCGTCGCCGAAGTGCAGGTCCACCACATCACCTCACGTGAATCGGGGCCGGAAGCTTCTCGATCCGGATCGCCGACGCCTTGAACTCCGCCGTGCCCGCGATCGGGCAGTTGGCCTCGATCGTCAGCTGGTTGGTGTCCACCTCGTCGGGAAAGTGCATGGTCATAAAGGCGAGCCCCGGGCGGAGGGCGGTGTCGACCCACACGGGCGCCACGACCGATCCGCGCCGCGAGGTCACCCGGACCTCCTCGCCCACCACGATCCCGTACCGCTCGGCGTCCTCCGGGCACAGCTCGACATACTCGCCGCGCCGCAGCGGGGAGGCGAAACCGCCGCTCTGCACCCCGGTGTTGTACGAGTCCAGCCGCCGCCCGGTCGTCAGCCGGATCGGGTACTCCTCGTCGGTGAGGTCGACCGGCGGATCGTGCCGGACGATCCCGAACGGCGCGGGCATGCCACGCCGGCCCGGGTCCGTTTCCCACAACCTGCCGTGCAGATAGGCCGGTTCGAGCTTCTCCGTGGTGGGGCAGGGCCACTGGATGCCCTGGTGCTGTTCCAGGCGCTGGTACGTCATTCCGTAGTGGTCCGGCGACACCGACCTCAGCTCGTTCCAGACGGCCTCGGCGTCGGCGTACTTCCACTCATGACCGAGCCGTGCCGCCAGATCGCAGATGATGTCGATGTCCTCGCGTGCCTCACCGGGCGGGGTCACCGCCCTTCGTACACGCTGAACCCGCCGCTCGCTGTTGGTGGTCGTGCCGTCGGTCTCCGCCCATCCGGCGGTCGCGGGCAGCACGACGTCCGCCAGTTCGGCGGTCTTCGTCAGGAAGATGTCCTGCACGACGAGGAAGTCGAGCGCCCGGAGCCGTCGCACGGCCTGCTCGCTGTCCGCTTCCGACTGCGCCGGGTTCTCGCCGATGCAGTAGACGGCCCTCAGCGTGCCCTCGTCCATCGCCTCGAACATCTCCGTCAGGTTCAGCCCGTAGTGCGGCTGGATGACGGTGTCCCAGGCGGATTCGAACTTGTGGCGGGCCTCCGGGTCGAGGATGTCCTGGAAGCCGGGCAGGCGGTTGGGGATCGCGCCCATGTCGCCGCCGCCCTGCACGTTGTTCTGGCCGCGCAGGGGCTGCAGGCCCGAGCCGTAGCGGCCGACATGGCCGGTGAGCAGGGACAGATTGATCAGCGCGCGGACGTTGTCGGTGCCGTTGTGGTGCTCGGTGATGCCAAGGGTCCAGCACAACTGGGCGCGTTCGGCGCGGGCGTAGGCGTGGGCCAGTTCCTTGATGGCGCGGGCCGGTACGCCCGTCACCTTCTCGGCGAGCGACGGTGTCCACGGTTCGACGAGCTCCCGGTACTCCTCGAAGCCGGTCGTCGCCCGTTCGACGAACGCCTCGTTGGCGAGGCCGGCGTGGATGATCTCGCGGCCGATCGCGTGCGCCATCGGGATGTCCGTGCCGACGTTGAGGCCGAGCCAGCTCTCCGCCCACTCGGCGGTGGAGGTGCGGCGCGGATCGACCGCGTACATCCGGGCCCCGTTCCTGATCCCCTTCAGGACGTGCTGGAAGAAGATCGGGTGGGCGAAGCGGGCGTTGGAGCCCCACATCACGATGACGTCGGTGCGCTCGATCTCCTCGTACGACGACGTCCCGCCGCCCGAGCCGAAGGCGGCCGACAGGCCCGCGACGCTGGGCGCGTGGCATGTGCGGTTGCAGGAGTCGACGTTGTTCGTACCCATGACGACGCGCGCGAACTTCTGCGCCACGTAGTTCATTTCGTTGGTCGCGCGGGCGCAGGAGAACATGCCGAATGCGCCCCGGGCCGCCTCGAGGCCCCGCGCGACGCGCTCCAGCGCCTCCTCCCAACTCGCCTGCCGGAAGGGTTCGTCGCGGGAGTCCCGTACGAGCGGGTGCGTGAGCCGGGTGTAGGTCCTGGGTTGGCGTTTCCTCATGCGGCGCTCCTCAGCGCGAGCAGGTCCGAGATGGCGTGCACGGTGCGCAGGGTGGGCACTTCGATGCCGGTGATCTCCGCCAGCTCGACGACAGCGGCGAGCAGGACGTCGAGTTCGAGCGGTTTGCCGCGCTCCAGGTCCTGGAGCGTGGAGGTGCGGTGGTCGCCGACGCGTTCCGCGCCCGCGAGGCGCCGTTCGATGGAGACGCCGACGGCGCAGCCGAGGGCCTCGGCGACCGCGAGTGTCTCGGTCATCATGATCTCGATGACCTTGCGGGTGCCGCCGTGCAGGCACATCTGCCGCATGGTCGCGCGGGCCAGCGCGCTGATCGGGTTGAAGGAGATGTTGCCGAGCAGCTTGAGCCAGATGTCGTTGCGCAGGTCCGGTTCGACCGGGCACTTCAGGCCGCCGGCCTGCATGGCCTCGCTGAACTCCAGACAGCGGGCCGAGACACTGCGGTCGGGCTCGCCGATGGAGAAGCGGGTGCCTTCCAGGTGGCGGACCACGCCCGGCCCTGCGAGCTCGGTTGCCGCGTAGACCACACAACCGATGGCCCGTTCGGGCGCAAGCACCGCACTGACCGCGCCGTCCCGGTCCACGCTGTCCACGCGGTGGCCGTCGTAGGGGCCGCCGTGCCGGTGGAAGTACCACCAGGGGATGCCGTTCTGGGCGGCCACGACCGCCGTGGTGTCGTGCAGAAGGGGCTCGATCAGCGGTCCGCACGCCGCGTACGAGTTGGCCTTCAGGCCCAGGAACACATAGTCGGCCGGGCCGATCTCGGCCGGGTCGTCGGTGGCGTGGGCGTGCGCGGTGTAGTCGCCGCGCGGGCTGAGCACCTGCACCCCGTGCCGCCTCATGGCCGCCAGATGCGGTCCACGGGCGACGAGGTGCACATCGGCGCCCGCGCGATGGAGCGCGGCACCGACGTAGGCGCCGATCGCACCGGCGCCGAGGACTGCGACTTTCACGAGAACACTCCGTTCGGTCGAGGGAGTACCGCGGAGGTGGGGATGCCGAAGCAGGATGTCTGATTCCGGGATGCCGAATCTTGTCGACGGAATATTGTCTACAGTATGGGGGTTGGGTCGGCAAGGGCCGGCGCAGCACAGGAAACCGGTTGGGCCCCCTGCGATCATCAGCGTCTATCAGCGCGACACACCCGCCACGCACGACGCGTTCGAACTGACCGTGGTCTTCGCCCGCTTCCTGCTCCCGCAGATCTTCTTCTACGGCGTGTTCAGCATCTTCGGCCAGGTCCTCAATGCCCGGAACCGATGCGGCGCCATGACGTGGACCCCGGTCCTCAACAATCTTGTCCTGATCGCCATGTTCGGCCTCTACCTCGGCCTGATGACCGCCCCCGAACAGGTCTCGGACATCACCGACGCCCAGGTCGGACTGCTCGGAGCCGGGACAACACTCGCTCTGGCCCTCCAAGCACTCGCCTTGATCCCCTACGCCCACGCGGCCGGTTTCCGGTTCCGGCCGCGCTTCGACTGGCGCGGCACCGGTCAGCTTCATCGCAGCGTTCACCAACATCATCGGAACGACCCCGGGCCGCTCCCGAACCAGTCGCCAGACCACCGCCCACGCATCTCAACTCCCGACGGTGGTCAAGTAACCGGCTCCAGCCGCTATTGGTGCGGCATCCAGGCGATCGGCCACAGGAATCCGGTCGCGCGGCTGCAGGTCCGCACCGGCAACGGCCGGCGGCAGCGCGGAGACCCTCCTCGCGTTGAGTGACCGATCAGGGTCTCCGAGTCGCCAACTGTCAGCAGAGAACCCGCAAACCGGAGATCAAAGAGGCCACGCGGCCATCAGGTCCAGCTGCGGCTCCCGCCAACTGTCGATCAAAGTCACAGGTGGGTGTGACCGTTCACCGCACCGTGGATACCGCTCACCGCATACGGTCGACCTGACGGTTCTCAACTTCCGTTCCTCCGCCTACCGTTCGGGATCATGAGCCCCCCAGTCGCTCCCCCGGGATGGAGCCGTTGGCTGGTCCCGCCCGCCGCTTTGTCCGTTCATCTCTCCATCGGCCAGGCCTACGCCTGGAGCGTGTTCAAACCGCCCCTGGAATCCGCCCTCCATCTGAACGGCACCGAGAGCGCGCTGCCCTTCCAGCTCGCCATCGTGATGCTCGGCCTGTCGGCCGCGTTCGGCGGGACGCTCGTCGAACGCAACGGGCCGCGCTGGGCGATGACCGTCGCCCTGGTCTGCTTCTCGTCCGGCTTCCTGATCTCCGCGCTGGGCGCGGCGAGCGAGCAGTACTGGCTGGTCGTCCTCGGCTACGGGTTCGTCGGCGGCATCGGTCTCGGCATCGGCTACATCTCACCCGTGTCCACACTGATCAAGTGGTTCCCGGACCGGCCCGGCATGGCCACCGGCATCGCCATCATGGGCTTCGGCGGCGGCGCGCTGATCGCCTCGCCCTGGTCGGCGCAGATGCTGAAGTCGTTCGGCACCGACCACTCCGGTATCGCGCTCGCCTTCCTCGTGCACGGACTGTCGTACGCCGTCTTCATGCTGCTCGGCGTCCTGCTGGTACGGGTGCCGCGGACCGAGGACCGTACGAGCACAGCGGCCGGGCCGAGCGCGTTCGAGGGTGTGCAGGTCTCCGCCCGCAACGCCGTGCGCACCCCGCAGTTCTGGTGCCTGTGGATCGTGCTCTGCATGAACGTGACCGCCGGCATCGGCATCCTGGAGAAGGCTGCCCCGATGATCACGGACTTCTTCGCGGACACCTCCACCCCCGTGTCGGTCTCCGCGGCCGCCGGCTTCGTCGCGCTGCTGTCGGCGGCGAACATGGCGGGCCGCATCGGCTGGTCGGCGACCTCCGACCTGGTCGGGCGGAAGAACATCTACCGCGTCTACCTGGGCGTCGGCGCGCTGATGTATCTGCTCATCGCGTCGTTCGGTGACTCCTCCAAGCCCCTGTTCATCCTGTGCGCGCTGGTGATCCTCTCCTTCTACGGCGGTGGATTCGCGACCGTCCCCGCCTATCTGAAGGACCTCTTCGGGACGTACCAGGTCGGAGCGATCCATGGCCGGCTGCTCACCGCCTGGTCGACGGCCGGTGTCCTCGGGCCGCTGATCGTGAACTGGATCGCCGACCACCAGAAGAGCGCCGGCAAACACGGGTCGGCCCTCTACAGCGTGTCCTTCATGATCATGATCGGGCTGCTCGTCGTCGGGTTCATCGCCAATGAGCTGGTCCGGCCCGTCCACCCCCGCCACCACATTCCCGCACCGAAGGAGGCCACCGATGGCCGGCGAGAGCAGCCCGCCTGACCGACGTGCCCTGATCGCCCTTGCCTGGCTGTGGGTGGGGGCGCCACTCTGCTACGGCCTCTACGAGCTCGTGCTCAAGGCCAAGCAGCTGTTCACGGGGTGAGGCCCGGACGGCCGTACGGGACATGCTCGGGCGTCCGAGAAGCTGCGGGAAGCCGACAACACGGGCGCCCGATTCCTGTCGCTTCACATGCCGCCGTACCCGTGAGTCACTGATCAGACTGGTGGATCCCGCTACCCACGGCAACGAGGGGGAACCACCCATGTTCGGCTCGCGCATCGCCGCCGTCGGCCACTACCAGCCCGCCAGGGTACTCACCAACGAGGACCTGGCGGGCATGGTCGACACCAGCGACGAGTGGATCAGGACCCGGGTCGGCATCCGGACACGTCATATCGCCGGGCCCGACGAGCCCGTCGACGAACTGGCCGCGCACGCCGCCGCCAAGGCGCTCGCGGCGGCGGGCCTCGCGCCCGGCGACATCGACCTGGTCGTGGTCGCCACCTCCACGGCCATCGACCGCTCGCCGAACACGGCCGCCCGGGTCGCGGCCCGGCTCGGCATCCCGTCCCCGGCGGCGATGGACGTCAACGTCGTCTGCGCCGGCTTCACACATGCCCTGGCCACCGCCGACCACGCCGTGCGCGCGGGCGCGGCCACCCGGGCACTCGTCATCGGCGCCGACAAGATGTCCGACGTGACGGACTGGAGCGACCGGACCACCTGCGTGCTGGTCGGGGACGGCGCCGGAGCCGCCGTCGTCGAGGCATGCACGCCCGGTGACGGGCCCGGGATCGGGCCCGTGCTGTGGGGCTCGGTGCCCGAGATGGGGCACGCGGTGCGCATCGAGGGCACGCCCCCGCGGTTCGCCCAGGAGGGGCAGAGCGTTTACCGGTGGGCGACCACCCAGCTGCCGCCCATCGCACGCCAGGTCTGCGAGCGGGCCGGGATCGCGCCCGAGGACCTCGCCGCCGTCGTGCTGCACCAGGCGAACCTGCGCATCATCGAGCCGCTCGCCGAGAAGCTCGGCGCCGTGAACGCGGTCGTCGCCCGGGATGTCACCGAGTCCGGGAACACCTCCGCGGCCAGCATCCCGCTCGCTCTGTCGAAGCTCGTGGAGCGCGGGGAGATCTCGGGCGGTGACTCCGTGCTGCTCTTCGGGTTCGGCGGGAACCTGTCGTACGCCGGGCAGGTCGTCCGGTGTCCGTGAGCGGTCGCCGGGCGGTCGTGTCGAGCCGCCTCTGAGGGGCCGGGTCAGGTCGTCCCCGGGCGGCCGTACCGAGCCGTCCCCGAGCTGCCGTGTGACGAGGCCAACTCCCCCCGTCCCTGACCATTGTGCGCCGTAGACTGTAGACGAAAGACAATCCATACTGGCTTTCCGGCTACTGCGCTGCCGTTGCCCTGGAGGGGGACCGCGATGTTGTCGACAGGACTGCCGCAGGGGGCGGTGCCCAAGCTCGAGCGGCCCGGTCCGCTGCGCGACCGGGTCTACGAGGCGCTCCTCGAACTCATCACCACGCGTGCGCTCCAGCCCGGTCAGCATCTCGTCGAGAGCGAGCTCGCCGGGCACCTCGGGGTCTCCCGGCAGCCGGTGCGCGAGGCGCTGCAGCGGCTGAACACCGAGGGATGGGTCGATCTGCGGCCCGCCCAGGGGGCGTTCGTGCACGAGCCGACGGAGCAGGAGGCCGACCAGCTCCTCACCGTTCGTACGCTGCTGGAGGCCGAGGCGGCCCGGCTGGCCGCGGCCCATGCGGGCAGCGCCGGCATCACGGCCCTGGAGGAGCTGTGTGCGGAGGGCGAGAAGGCCGTCGCCGCCGACGATGTGGACGGTGCCGTCGCGATGAACGCCCGCTTCCACGCGAAGATCATGGAGCTGGCGGGCAACGCCGTCCTCGCCGAACTCGCCGCACAGGTCGACCGCCGGGTGCGCTGGTACTACACGCCGGTCGCCCGGCAGCGCGGACAGCAGTCCTGGGTCGAGCACCGCGCGCTGATCGCCGCGATCGCGGACCGTGACGAGCAGCGTGCCACGCAGCTCATGCGCGAGCACACCGAGCACACGCGGCAGTCGTATCACGCACGGGCGCAGTCCTGAACCTGCTTCCTGCCGGGGCTCCCGGGTCGGTTGCCCGGGCCGGACCCGTGCGGAACCGACTTTGTCCCGTGAGTGGAGAAAGCCGGCAGCAATCCGTGCGCAACTTCGTCCCAGCCCCGGCAGCCGCTGTTCCCCTCGAAAGCCCGACAGCGGTGGCCGAAATGAGGCGGGGAGGGGTTCGTGCGACGCATGACGGCACGACCTGCGAACGCACATCAGGCCCGGCTGCTCAAGCTGTTGCGCGACGGGACCCAACTCCCGGGCTCAGCTGGGTGATCAGGTGTCCGCGCGGGACTGGGGCTCGCCCCGAGGAGCGCAAGGCACAGGCGCTGCTCATGCTGGAGTCCGTCACCCGCAACGTCTCGGTCTCCTCCCTGTCCCGCTTCTCGCGCGGAGGCCGGCTCGACCGCGGCGCCGAACTCGGCGCGGCCCGCGCCGCCACTCGCGAGGTGTCGCTGCGCCCCGACAACCCCTCCGTACCGATCCGCACGCTCTCCGGCGGTCGGCGCCCGCCCGCGAACTCGACGAGCACCGCACCCTCTCCCTTCTGGCGGTGCTCGCCGTGCGGTGCCGTCAGCCCGCGGTCTGCGGCTGAGGAGCCCGCGTCACCTCTCGGCTTCGCCCCGGCTGCCGCAGCAGCAGGGCGATCACCGCCGCCACCATCGAGACGGCGCCGGCCAGCGCGTATGCGCCGTTGTAGCCCCAGGCTCCGACCACCATGGAGCCGAGGCCGCCGCCGAACAGGCCGCTGATCAGCTTGCCGCTGTACACCAGCCCGTAGTTGGTGGCGTTGTAGTTCTCACCGAAGTAGTCCGGGGTCAGCGCCGCGAACAGCGGGTAGAACGCGCCGCCGCCGAAGCCGGAGAGGAAGGCGAAGAACAGGAACAGCCACTCGCTCCTGACGTCGCCCGCCCAGATCACGCCGAACTGGGCGAGCCCCAGGACCACGATGACGAACACCAGGGTCGGCTTGCGGCCCCACCGGTCGGACAACCAGCCCACGACCCCGCGTCCGATGCCGTTGATGACCGCCATGACGCCCATCGACGACGCCGCGACCAGGGGACCGAAGCCGACCTCCTTGGCGAAGTCGACCTGGAACGAGATCCCGAAGATCGACACGCCGGCGGTCATCACGATGGACACCCACATCAGGGGCAGCATGCCGGTCCTGATGGCCTCCTTCGGCGTGTACTGCCGTGCCGCAGGGGGGTTCTTGACGAGGCTCGCCGCGTTCTTCCGGTTGCCGGATCGGGTCAACGGATCGATGTCCGCGGGCCACCAGTTCTTGGGCGGGTCCTTGAAGAAGAACGCGCACGCGAAGACGACGACCATGATGTAGCAGCCGATGAGGTCCAGCACACGGTGGTAGTTCGCGGTGTCGAACGCGTAGTTGAAGATGAAGATGAACGGCAGCGAGCCGTAGGCGAATCCGCCGTTGACGAACCCGGTCCGTGCGCCTCGCCGCTCGGGGAACCACTTGCCGACCATGTTGATACAGGTCGCGTAGACCAGGCCGGCGCCCAGCCCGCCGATGACGCCGAAGCCCAGGATGGCGAGCCACACGTTGCTCAGGTGCGACAGAGCGAGGAAACCGGCGACGCACATCGCGGAGCCGAGGAACATTGCCTTGCGGGCGGTCAGGATGCCCTTCTCCCGCAGCCAGCCGGCGGGGAAGGCGATACCTGCCTGGAAGAACACCCAGATGCTGAGGATCCAGAAGGTGTTGCTCTGTGTCCAGCCGTGCGCATGGGACAGGGTGTCCTCCGCGGAGCCGTACGCGTATTCGAAGACGCTGATGCCCATCATGGCGATCCACGGCAGATACACCATGAGCTTGCGGGAGTGGCCGAGGATGTCCCGGTCGGTCTCCCCGATGCGGTAGACACGGCCGTGAGCGTCGGTCACTTCGCGATAGGGACGGTGCGCGGCGTCGGGGCCGGCCGATGAGCTGTTCGTTGCCATGGGGTCTGCCGTCATGTCACGCCATCTCCTCGCCGAGCGGGTGCGGGTTGGGGACGATGCGCCGGACGTCGGGCCTGCCCGGTGCCTTGAGGAAGAGGGCCAGCACTGCGGAGGCCAGGCCGATGGAGCCCGCAAGGACGAACGCGCCGTGGTAGTCCCACTCACCGACGACGACCGCGCCCAGTCCGGACCCGACGAGCCCTGAGATCAGCTTCGAGCTGTAGACCATTCCGTAGTTGGTGGCGTTGTTGTTCTCGCCGAAGTAGTCCGCCGTCATGGCCGCGAACAGCGGGAAGATCGCGCCGCCGCCGAAACCGGAGATCATGGAGCAGACCAGGAAGAACGGCATGCTGCCCACCTGGCCCGAGACCAGCACGCCGAACTGGGCCGTGCCGAGCACGATGCAGACGATGATCAGCGTGTTGCGGCGGCCGTAGCGGTCGGAGATCCAGCCGATGACGCCGCGCCCGGTGCCGTTGACGATCGCCTTCAGGGACATCGCCGTGGCGACGATGCCGCCCGCGAAGCCCATGTCCTTGCCGAACGGAACCTGGAAGGCGATCCCGAAGATGTTGATACCGGCCGTGCACAGCAGACAGAACCACATCATCCACAGCACGGGCGTACGGGCGGCCTCCCTGGGGGTGTACTGCCTGACCGCCGGGGGGTTCTTCTCCAGCGCGCGGCGGATCTTCGGATCCTGGGTCATTTTGAGGGGGTCGACGTGTGCCGGCCACCAGTTCTTCGGCGGGTCCTTGAAGAACCAGCCTGCCGTGGCGACCACCAGGCACAGTCCGATGCCGACCCAGCTGAGCACCACCTTGTAGTTGCTCAGGTCGAGCACGGAGGTGAACAGGAACACGAAGGGTACGGATCCATAGGCGAAACCGCCGTTCACGAAGCCGGTCTTGCCGCCCTTGCGCTCCGGATACCATTTGCCGACCATGTTCACGCAGGTCGCGTAGACGAGGCCGGCACCGATGCCGCTGCACATGCCGAAGCCGAGGTAGGCGACGATCACGTTCGGCGCGAAGGCCAGCGCAAGATAGCCCAGCAGCGTTCCGCAGGCGCCGATCAGCATGGCCGTGCGGGCGGGCAGTCTGCCGCTCTCCCGCAGCTGTCCGGCGGGGAAGGCCACGGCCGCCTGGAAGAACACCCAGACGCCCATCAGCCAGAAGATGTGTCCGCTGCTCCACAGATGAGCTTCGTGGAGCGTGTCCTCCGCCGATGTGAACGCGTATTCGGCGGAGCTGATGCCCATCATGCCCACCCAGGGCAGGACGACCATCCATGTACGTTTACGGCCCATGATGTCGACGTCCGACTCGCCGATCCGGTACACACGGCCGTTGCGGTCCGTCACCTCTCTGTAGGGGACGGTTGTCGATATATCGGTGGATGTCATATTGCCCAGCACCCCTTGCTTCGAAAGTTCTGGCCAGCGCCCCCTGTCCAATGCCTTTCGTGCGCGCACGGGTCCGGAGGGCGGTCGACGCGCACCGTCGGCCGCCCCCGCGTTCACTCACCTCATGAACCGCCCCCCAACAGGCCCGCCGCCCGCGCCGAGCGGGCTGCGTTTCGTCCGGGGGCAACCCCCGGGCCTCCGGCCGATTCTGCGTGTGCCGGGGTCATCGCAGGACCCCCGCCGCCCGCGCCCAGCGGGCTGCGTTTCGTCCGGTGCAACCCCCGGGCCCCCGGCCGATTCTGCATGTGCCGGGCCATCACAGGACCCCCGCCGCCCGCGCCCAGCGGTACTTCGCGCCGAGTACGGCCACCGGCTTCTCGGTCGTGTACGGGTATGCCACGACCCCTCGCTCGTACAGGTACTGGCAGGCCTCCTCGACCTCGACATCACCGGCGAGCGACGCCACCACCGGCTTCTCGACGCCGCGCTCCCGGAATTCGGCCACCACGCGCGCGGTGAGTTCGGCGAAGACCATCGGAGGGGTCACGATGGTGTGCCAGTAGCCCAGCACCAGCGCATGGATGCGGGGGTCCTCCAGACCCAGTCGGATCGTGGCCTCGTACGTCGACGGCGGCTCGCCCCCCGTGATGTCCACCGGGTTGCCCGCCGCTCCGAAGGGCGGGATGAACTTCCTGAAGGACGCGTCCAGGTCAGGCGGGATCTCCATCAGGGACAGGCCGTTGTCGGTGACCGCGTCGGACAGGAGTACGCCGCTGCCGCCGGCCCCGGTGATGATCACGACGTTGTCACCCTTGGGGGTGGGCAGCACCGGCAACCCGCGCGCGTACTCCAGCATGTCGTTGAGCCCGGGCGCCCTGATGACGCCGGCCTGCCGCAGGATGTCGTCGTAGACGGCGTCGTCGCCCGCGAGTGCCCCGGTGTGCGAACCGGCGGCCTTCGCACCCGCCGCCGTGCGGCCCGCCTTCAGGACCACGACCGGCTTCTTCGGGACGGTCGCCCGTGCGGCCTCCACGAAGGCGCGCCCGTCCTTGAGGTCCTCCAGGTGCATCGCGATGCACTCGGTGTGCGGGTCCTCGCCGAACCAGGTCAGCAGGTCGTCCTCGTCGAGGTCCGACTTGTTGCCGAGCCCGACGATCGCTGAGACACCGGTCTTCGTGGTGCGCGCGAAGCCCAGGATGGCCATGCCGATGCCACCGGACTGCGAGGTCAGCGCGACCCCGCCCTTGACGTCGTACGGCGTGCAGAACGTGGCGCACAGGTCCTGCCATGTCGAGTAGTAGCCGTAGATGTTGGGACCGAGCAGCCGGATGCCGTACCGCTCGGCGATCGCCACGATCTCGGCCTGCAGTGCGTGCTCGCCGGTCTCCGCGAACCCGGAGGGGATCAGTACGGCGTTGGGGATCTTCTTGCGTCCCACCTCCTCCAGGGCCGCGGCCACGAACTTGGCGGGTATCGCGAAGACCGCCACATCCACCTCACCGGGAACGTCCGTGACACCCTTGTACGCCTTGCGGCCCAGAATGTCATCGGCCTTGGGATTCACCGGATGGATCTCTCCGGAGAAGCCGCCGTCGATGAGGTTGCGCATGACCGAATTGCCGATCTTGCCCTGTTCGTTGGAGGCGCCGATCACGGCGATGGAAGACGGCTGCATCAACCGCCTCATGGAGGTCAGGATTTCGTCGCGCGTGTAGCGGCGGCGCTCCTGGGGAGGCGCCTCGGAGATGATCACGCGGATGTCCGCCGCGACCGCGCCCTCCGGGGTGGCGATCACCGGGTTGAGATCGACCTCGGCGATCTCCGGGAAGTCCGCCACGAGTTGGGACACCCGGCGGATCTGCTCGGCGATCGCCCACCGGTCCACACCTGCCTGTCCGCGCACTCCGCGCAGGATCTCGGCCGAGCGGATCGAGTCGAGCATGGACAGTGCCTCGTCGGCGTCCACGGGCGCGAGCCGGAACGTGACGTCCTTGAGGACCTCGACGAGCACTCCGCCCAGCCCGAACGCCACGACCTTCCCGAAGGTGGGGTCCGTGACCGCGCCGACGATGACCTCCTGCCCCTGGGGGAGCAGCTCCTGAACCTGAACACCCTCGATGCGGGCATCAGGGGCGTAGGCGCGTGCGTTCTCGATGATCTTGTGGAACGCGGCGCGTACGTCCGTGGCGCCCTCCACGCCGACGATCACACCGCCGGCGTCGGTCTTGTGCAGGATGTCCGGCGAGACGATCTTCAGTACGACGGGCCCGCCGAAGCGCGCCGCGTACGCCACCGCCTCGTCGACGTCCGTCGCAAGCTCCTCGCCCGGTACGGCGATGCCGTAGGCGTCGGCGATCACCTTGCCCTCGGGCGCGGTGAGCGCGCTGCGCCCCTCCGCCCGCACGGCGTCGAGGAGCGACCGCACCTTCAGCACCCGGTCTTCGGCCATCACGTCAGATCACTCCGTTCGACTTGAGCAGGCGCAGCTCCTCGTCGCCGAGGCCCAGCTCGCCGATGTAGATCTCTTCGTTGTGCTCGCCGAGCAGCGGTGAACCGGTCACCTCGACGGGGGAGTCGGAGAGCTTGAGCGGGCTGCCCACGGTCACGAACTCGCCGCGCTCCGGGTGCGGTACGCGCACCACCATCTCGTTCTCGGCCAGTGACTGGTCCTCGATGATCTCCTTGGTCGACAGGATCGGCCCGCACGGGATGTTGTGGGCGTTGAGCCGCTCCAGCACCTCCCACTTGGGGAGCGTCGACGACCACTCCTCGATCAGCTGGAACATCTTGTTGAGCTTCGGCAGCCGGGCCTGCGGCGTCGACCACTCGGGGTCGTCCGCGAGTTCGGGCCGGCCGATGAGCTCGCTGATCGGCTTCCAGCCGACGGGCTGCACGATGACGTACACGTAGTCGTTCGGGCCGCCCGGCGCGCACCTGACGGCCCAGCCCGGCTGGCCGCCGCCGGACGCGTTTCCGGACCTGGGAACCTCCTGGCCGAAGTCCTCGTTGGGATATTCAGCGAGCGGCCCGTGTGCCAGGCGTTGCTGGTCCCGCAGCTTCACCCGGCACAGGTTGAGTACAGCGTGCTGCATGGCCACGTTGACCCGCTGCCCACGCCCGGTGTGCTCCCGCTGATACAGCGCGGCGAGTATCCCCGCCACGGCGTGCACACCCGTCCCCGAGTCCCCTATCTGGGCCCCCGTCGCCAGCGGCGGCCCGTCCTCGAAACCGGTGGTCGACATCGACCCGCCCATGGCCTGCGCGACGACCTCGTACGCCTTGAAGTTGGTGTAGGGGCCGTCGCCGAACCCCTTGATGGAGGCATAGACGATTCGTGGATTGATCTCCTGGATGCGGTCCCAGGTGAAGCCCATGCGGTCGATCGCGCCCGGTCCGAAGTTCTCGACCATGACGTCGGAGCGCCGGATCAGCTCGGTGAGGATCTCCTTGCCGCGCTCGGTCTTGGTGTTGAGGGTGATGCTCCGCTTGTTGCAGTTGAGCATCGTGAAGTAGAGGGAGTCGACATCCGGGAGGTCGCGCAGCTGTCCCCGCGTGATGTCACCGGTCGGCGCCTCCAGCTTGACGACGTCCGCGCCCAGCCAGGCGAGCAGTTGGGTCGCGGAAGGTCCGGACTGCACATGGGTCATGTCCAGGACACGGATGCCTTCGAGAGCCTTGGTCATGACAAGCGCTCCTCACTTGTACATGGTCTGGTTCATGGTTCCGGGGGCGTATGCGTCCGGGTCGACCCAGACGTTGATCAGCGAGGGCTTCCCGGACTCGCGGGCGCGCCGGAGCGCTGGGCCGATGTCGGCGGGGTCACGGACCTCCTCGCCGTAACCGCCCAGCATCTGGGCGAACTTGTCGTAGTGGACGTCGCCGAGCGTGTTGCCGACCCGTTGGCGTTCCTCGCCGTACTTGGCCTTCTGGCCGTAACGGATCTGGTTCATGGAGGAGTTGTTGCCGACGATGCCGACGAAGGGGAGGTTGTAGCGGACGAGGGTCTCGAAGTCCCAGCCGGTGAGGGAGAACGCCCCGTCACCGAACAGAGCGACGACCTCCTTGTCGGGCCGCGCCTGCTTGGCCGCGAGCACGAACGGGATACCGACGCCGAGGGTGCCCAGCGGCCCCGGGTCCATCCAGTGACCGGGGGACTTGGGCTGGACGACCTGGCCGGAGAAGGTGACGATGTCGCCGCCGTCTCCGATGTAGAGCGAGTCCTCGGTGAGGAAGTCGTTGATCTCGCTGACCAGGCGGTAGGGGTGAATCGGTGAGGCGTCCGACTTCAGCTGAGGCAGCCGCTTCTCGATCGCGGTCTGCTCGGCGGCGCGCAACTCGTCGAGCCACTCCTTGCGCTTGGACGCGCCCCCATTGCTGTATCCATTAAAAGCGTGCCCGGAGGCCGCCTCGGTCACCGACTTCAGAACGAGTCCCGCGTCACCGACGATCCCGAGGTCGATGTCCCGGTTCTTGCCGACGGTCCGGTAGTCGAGGTCGATCTGCACGACGGTCGCCTGCTGCGACAGCCGCTTGCCGTAGCCCATGCGGAAGTCGAAGGGCGTACCGACGACGACGATGACGTCCGCGTTGGAGAAGGCGTACCGCCGCGACAGCTGGAAGTGGTGCGGGTCGCCGGGCGGCAGGGTGCCGCGTCCGGCGCCGTTCATGTACGCCGGGATGTTCAGGGTGCGCACCAGGTCGATGGCCGCCTCGGTGCCTCGGGTCGTCCACACCTGGCTGCCCAGCAGGATCGCCGGCTTCTCGGCATGGACAAGCAGGTCGGCGAGCTTCTCGACGGCCTCGGGGTCGCCGGCGGAACGGGTCGAGGCGCGGTAGTGCCCGGCCTTCGGGATACGCGCTTTCTCCCGCGGCACCTTGGCGTCGAGCACATCGCGCGGAATCTCCAGGAAGGAGGGCCCGGGCGCGCCGTGATAGCACTCCCGGAACGCCATGGACACCATGTCCGCCGCGCGCGCCGTGTCCGGCACGGTCGCCGCGAACTTGGTGATGGGCGTCATCATGTCGACATGCGGCAGGTCCTGCAGGGACCCCATCTTGTGCTGGCTGAGCGCTCCTTGGCCACCGATCAGCAGCATCGGGGACTCCGCGCGGAAGGCGTTGGCGACACCGGTGACGGCGTCGGTCGTACCGGGACCCGCCGTGACGACCGCGCAGCCGGGTTTGCCGGTGATGCGCGCGTAGCCGTCGGCGGCGTGGGCGGCGACCTGCTCGTGGCGTACGTCGACGACCTCTATGCCTTCGTCCACGCACCCGTCATAGATGTCGATGATGTGGCCGCCGCACAGGGTGTAGATGACCTCGACACCCTCCGCTTT
This sequence comes from Streptomyces sp. NPDC001634, assembly GCF_040298185.1. Classification (NCBI taxonomy): domain Bacteria; kingdom Bacillati; phylum Actinomycetota; class Actinomycetes; order Kitasatosporales; family Streptomycetaceae; genus Streptomyces; species Streptomyces sp. NPDC001634. The sequence goes on from NZ_JBEOZU010000035.1 coordinate 20,163, forward strand.
GAGTGCCTTGGCGACCAGGTGCCCACCGGAGATGAGGTCCTGGCTGTTGTCGTCGGGCATGGCGAAGTCCTGTCCCTTCGTAGGGGGTTGGAACGCTCTCGCGGTACATTGCATACAGTCGACGAATACTGTATGAAGCTTGTTATCCCGCATCCGGTGGGTGGTGTCCAGGGGGCGTGCGGCACTTTTCAGACAGGAGCCGGAATGGACCTGTACGAGTACCAGGCAAGGGAACTCTTCGAGGAACACGGCATCTTGGTGCCACGGGCCGAGGTCACGGACTCGCCCAAGGAGGCCCGTGAGGCCGCCCGCAGGCTCGGCGGCCGCGTTGTCGTCAAGGCACAGGTGAAGACCGGCGGCCGCGGCAAGGCGGGCGGGGTCAAACTCGCCGCCGACCCGGCCGCCGCCGAGCTCACGGCACGACAGATCCTCGGCATGGACATCAAGGGACACACCGTCGGCAAGGTGATGCTGGCCCAACCCGTCGACATCGAGACCGAGTTCTACGTCTCCTACGTACTCGACCGAGCGGCGGGCAGCTTCCTCGCCATCGCCTGCGCGGAGGGCGGTATGGAGATCGAGGAGGTGGCGGCCGACAGGCCCGAGGCCGTGGCGCGGATTCCCGTCGACCCGGCCGAGGGCGTCACCTCCGCCAAGGCGGCCGAGATCACCGAGGCCGCCGGGCTGCCGCCGAGGACCGTCGACGTGCTCGTACGGCTGTGGCAGGTGCTCGTCCGCGAGGATGCCCTGCTCGTCGAGGTCAACCCGCTCGTGCGCACGCGTCAGGGACAGATCCTCGCGCTCGACGGCAAGGTCACCCTCGACGACAACGCCCGTTTCCGGCAGACCCGTTGGGGCGCCGGGGCCGCGGAGCACGACGACCCGCTCGAGGCGCAGGCCGCGGCCAAGGGGCTCAACTATGTGAAGCTCGACGGCGAGGTCGGCATCATCGGCAATGGCGCGGGCCTCGTGATGGCAACCCTCGACGTCGTGGCCGGCTGTGGCGCCCGCCCTGCCAACTTCCTCGACATCGGCGGCGGAGCCTCGGCCCGGATCATGGCCGACGGGCTGTCCGTCATCCTCTCCGACCCGGCCGTGAAGTCGGTCTTCGTCAACGTCTTCGGCGGGATCACCGCCTGCGACACAGTGGCCGAGGGCATCGTGCAGGCCCTGGAATCCGTCCAGTTGACCAAGCCGCTCGTGGTCCGTCTCGACGGCAACAACGCCGCGCGGGGCCGGGCGATCCTCCACGACCGGGCGCACCCCCTGATCCAGCAGGCCACCACCATGGACGGCGCCGCACGGCGCGCCGCCCAACTCGCCGACGCCGTCTGAAGGAGCCCGTCATGGCCATCTACCTCACCAAGGAGAGCAAGGTCCTCGTCCAGGGCATGACCGGCGGCGAGGGCATGAAGCACACCCGCCGCATGCTCGCGGCAGGTACGGACGTCGTCGGCGGAGTCAACCCGCGCAAGGCGGGCCGTACCGTCGACTTCGACGACCGTGCCGTCCCGGTCTTCGCCTCGGTACGCGAGGGCATGGATGCGACGGGAGCCGATGTCACCGTCGTCTTCGTCCCGCCCGCCTTCGCCAAGGCGGCCGTCATGGAGGCCGCCGACGCGGGCATCGGCCTCGCCGTCGTCATCACGGAGGGCATCCCGGTGCACGACTCGGTCGCATTCCAAGCCCACGCCAAATCGAGGGGGACGCGGATCATCGGCCCCAACTGCCCGGGTCTGATCACCCCTGGCCAGTCGAACGCGGGCATCATCCCCGCCGACATCACCAAGCCGGGCCGTATCGGACTGGTCTCCAAGTCGGGCACGCTCACCTACCAGCTCATGTACGAACTACGGGACATCGGCTTCTCGACGTGCGTGGGCATCGGCGGCGACCCGGTCGTCGGCACGACCCACATCGACTGCCTGGCCGACTTCGAGGCCGACCCCGACACCGAACTGATCGTGATGATCGGTGAGATCGGCGGTGACGCGGAGGAGCGGGCGGCCGAGTACATCCGCGATCACGTGACCAAACCGGTGGTCGGCTACATCGCGGGCTTCACCGCACCCGAGGGGAAGACGATGGGGCACGCGGGGGCCATAGTCTCCGGCTCCTCCGGCACGGCGCGGGCGAAGAAGGAGGCTCTGGAGGCGGCAGGGGTGAGGGTGGGCGGTACGCCCACCGAGACAGCGCGTCTGGTGCTCACCCGACTGGAGACGGGGGAGTGATGTCACTCATAGTTGACGTCAGGTTACTTTCCGGTGTGACGCCGCCTCGCTAGCTTCGTCAGTACGACGTCTTCCCGCAGCCATGTACGACCTCCCACCCGTCGCCCGCCGCCACCTCTCCAAGGAAGACCCTGCGGGCCCTTTTTCTCTCGACTGTGCACCGAGAGCGGAGCAATCGAATGGCACCCACCCTCACCCTCAAAGCCGGTACGTCCTGGTCCGACGCCTGGCGGCGCTGCCTCGCCGTTGCGCCCGAGGCCTTCCGGGACGACCGCGTCCTCAACCTCTGGGACTCCTCCTGGCAGACGGACGGCCGGGCACTGCCCGCCACCAGCCCGGTCGACGGCACCCCCATCGCCGGCCCGCCTCGCCTGGACCGGGCCACCGCACGGCGCGCCGTAGGCGCGGCCCTCAATCAGCACCGCGCCTGGCGTCATGTACCCCTGCCCGAACGCCGGTCCCGGGTCGCCGCGACCTTGGACGCCCTCACCGAACACCGTGAACTGCTCGCCCTCCTCCTCGTCTGGGAGATCGGCAAGCCCTGGCGGCTCGCGCAGGCCGACGTCGACCGGGCCATCGACGGCGTGCGCTGGTACGTCGACGGAATCGAATCGATGGTCGGTGACCGGTCCCCGCTGGACGGCCCGGTCTCGAACATCGCGAGCTGGAACTATCCGATGAGCGTGCTCGTTCACGCAATGCTGGTACAGGCCCTGGCAGGCAACGCGGTCATCGCCAAGACCCCGACCGACGGCGGTGTCGCCTGTCTCACCCTGGCCTGTGCGCTCGCCGCACGTGAAGGAATCCCCGTCACCCTCGTCAGTGGCAGCGGAGGTGAGCTGTCGGAGGCGCTGGTTCGGGCGCCCGAGATCGGCTGCGTCTCCTTCGTCGGCGGCCGCGACACAGGCGCCGCGGTGGCCACGGCCGTCGCGGACCTCGGTAAGCGGCACATCCTGGAACAGGAGGGTCTGAACACCTGGGGCATCTGGAACTACTCGGACTGGGACGCTCTCTCCACCGTGATCCCCAAGCTCTTCGACTACGGAAAACAACGCTGCACGGCGTATCCGCGCTTCGTCGTCCAACGGTCCCTGTTCGACGAGTTCCTGACGGCGTACCTGCCGGCGGTCCGCACCCTCAGGGTCGGCCACCCACTGGCCGTGGACAAGCGTGCCGACCCGTACCCGGAACTGGACTTCGGCCCGGTGATCAACGCGGCCAAGGCGAAGGAGCTGACCGACCAGATCGCCGAGGCGATCGACCGCGGCGCGATCCCTCTGCACCGCGGCAGGCCGGAGGATGCGCGCTTCCTCCCCGGTCAGGACACGTCGGCGTACGTCCACCCGGTCACTCTCCTCAATCCACCCCGGTCCTCCCCCCTCCACCATGCGGAGCCGTTCGGCCCGGTCGACACGATCGTCCTGGTCGACACGGAGGCGGAGCTGCTGGCGGCGATGAACGCGTCGAACGGTGCGCTGGTCGCCACACTGTCCACGGATGACAGGGCGACGTACGGCCGCCTGGCACCGCAGATCCGCGCCTTCAAGGTCGGCCACGCCAAACCGCGTTCCCGCGGCGACCGCGACGAACTCTTCGGCGGCTTCGGCGCGTCCTGGCGCGGGGCGTTCGTGGGCGGCGAACTGCTTGTGCGTGCGGTGACGCAGGGCCCGGCGGGGGAGCGGCTGCCGGGAAACTTCCCGGATTACCAGCTCATGCCGTGACGGCTGGCCGGGTGGTGCATGAGGCCGGCGGACGCCTCCCGGCGATGATCTCGTCGGCCAGCCACCGTGCGACACCCGGCGGGTAGGGCCGAGGCAGATTGAGCACAATATGGTTCATCCCGGCGGCGACGAGCTCGTCCACAGTCGCGCGCGTCGTCGCCGGGTCGTCGTACGACACGAGGAGTTGCACGGAACGCGTGATCTCGCGCGGATCACGCCCGAGGTCGGCGCAGTGCGCGTCGAGCACGCGCACGCGCTCGGCGACGAACTCCACGCTGTTGTGCGGCGGTCCCGGGATGTTCCACATGTCGGCGTGCTCGGCGACCAGCCGCAGCAGACGATTGCCCCAGCCGCCCATCAGCAACGGAGGCCCTGGTCGCTGCACGGGTTTGGGCTCGCACCGTGTGGCCCTCAGCCGATAGTGGCGCCCTTCGAAGTCGAAGACGTCCCGGGTCCACATCCGCTTGAGGATCTCGACGGTCTCGCCGAGTCGGGCGATTCCTTCCGCCGGTGGGATCAGCGTGAGCCCGTACGCCTCGTACTCGGCGATCGCCGGATTGTCCCCGGTGATCCCGCCCGCGCCGGGCGGCTGATGGGTGCCCCCGACGCCGATTCCCAGGACCAGCCGACCGCCGGAAACGACGTCCAAGGTCGAGGCCATTTTGCCGAGGACCGCGGGCGGGCGGATCCGGTTGCTGGTGACGAGCACCCCGAGGCGCAGCCGCTGGGTCTGAGCGGCCAGTGCGGAGAGCAGGGTCCAGCTCTCGTGCGCCTGCCCGTCCTTGGGTCCCGCGATGGGTTGAAGGTGGTCCCAGAGCCGGGCGTCCTCGATTTCGGGCACGGCATCGGCTTCCAGCCAGACGCGGCGGATGTCCTCGTAGGAGACGTGCATGGGGGCGGTCTTGATGCCAAAGCGCACAGACGTCATGACAGTCAGCATACTAAATCATCAGTACTGCTGACGATCAGTGCCGGATACAGTCAGGGCATGGCCAGTGATCAGCTCCCGGCGCCCCTGGAATCCCGGCTCGGCTACCTCCTCAAGCACGCGCAGCAGCGCTTCGCCCGCTCCTCCGCCGAGGCACTCGCACCTTTCGGGATCGACGGACATGAGCTGGCCGTCCTGGTGGTCCTCGCCGGCGAGGATCCGCTGTCCCAGGTGGAGGTGGCCGCCCGGCTGGGCGTCGACCGCACCACGATGGTGGCGCTGGTCGACGGCCTGGAGCAGCGCGGCCTGGTGGAGCGGCGACGTAGCGTGCAGGACCGACGCAAGAACATCGTCGAGCTGACCGCTGCGGGCGAGGAGTGTCTGCGACGGGGTGAGCGAGCTCGCCGCGAGGCAGAGCGCCGTTTCCTCGCCCCACTGGACGAGGAGGAGGCGGCCTCGCTTGTAAGGGCCCTCCAGCGCCTCGTGGCTACGGAGCGCATCGCGGAGTGAGGGTTTCGTTGCCAAAAGTAATCAATCCGGTCCGGGGTCCTCGGGCTGCACTTCCCCGTGCACGGGACGGATACGCAGGTGAAAGGTACTTCGAAACCTTGGTATTGTTGTCCCTGTCGCCGCGGGGAGCACCCCAAGGCGGCAGACACCTGGTCCGGGTGGCGGAATGGCAGACGCGCTAGCTTGAGGTGCTAGTGCCCTTTATCGGGCGTGGGGGTTCAAGTCCCCCCTCGGACACAGAGTGGGACGTTCACGAGATCGTCCCGAAGCGTTCACGAATTACCGGTCGAGTCATGTGACTCACCGGTATTTCGTCGTTTCTGGGGCCTCGAGCCTCGTGATCGGCTCGATGAGGGGGTGAGGCGGTGGCGGTCCAGGTACTGCGCCTCTCACCTGCAGAAACAGGACATGCCTGCGCGACGGCTGGTAGCCGTGGCGCAGGCATGTGGGGTTTTCAGGGGGCGGAGCGCGGCGGAGGTGCGTCACTCGCGTGGCGGAGGCTCGACCTCCTCGGTCGGAAGCGGTCGCGCCAGGGGCGGGTCGGAGGGCTCACCGGGTTGGGTGACGGCGCTCTGCGTGCTGGCCTTGCGGGGCTGGATGCCCTGGTCGCGGAGGAACCGTCGGATGGCTCTGAGGTTCGCCACAAAGATGATGACGGCATTGAGCAGGGTCTGTGCGACGCGTCCGTGCGGCAGGCGGAGCTGAGGATTGGCGATGCTGTCGAGGGCGGACTTCTTGAGGTTGCCGTTGCCGCCCTCGTTCTGACTGCGCAGTCCGGACCAGGCTTCCTGCCACAGAGGGGTGAACAGGGGGTATTTCTGCCGCCACTTCGCCAATACGGTGCCCGGCACGGTGATGCTCTTCCCCATGCAGATGTCTGGGTAGACGGGGGTGTCCCGCTTGGGCCTGGGGATGGTGGGCAGGGCTGCCGGGGCACGGACAGTAGGGGCGTCGAGGTCGACGACGGTGGACGGGCGTGGCTGGGGCCGGCGGTAGCAGGTGACCGTGGCGTGCGGCCCGAGGGCGGGGCACTGTCTGCGCTGGTCCCCTGCGGGCCCGTACTCCTTGATCTTGGTCTGGTATTCCTTCCGGGACTGGATCAGGTTGAGTGCGTGGGCGCGGTCCTCGTCCGTGCGGCTGTCGATGTATGTGGCGCCCGCAGTGATGAGCGGGGCGGGCATCAGCGGGCAGTAGAACTCGCCGCCGACCAGCCGCATGCCGCGGAACTCTCCCTGTCGGTCGACCTTGTCGTCGTTGTAGTGCTTCACCGCGTTGAGGCCGAGTTTGAGCAGCTGCAGATGCAGGTTGTGAGGCTTGGCCTGGGTGATGCCCCGGTCGGCGCAGAACAGGTCTTTGACCAGGCCTCGTTCGAAGGCCGGCTGGATGGCGCGCAGGGCGGCCGGGCCGGGTTCGGTGCCCGGGGTGTGAAGGATCATGCCGAGGCAGACCGCCGGGTAGGCGCCGGCGAGGTCGCCATGGCCATGGCCCGGGAACGCGGCCATCATGGCGTAGCGGAACTCTCTCTTCTCCGGCGCCTTGGCCCTCTTCTCCTGTGTCGACTTGGTCTTGCGAGGCGGTGGCTTGTTCGCCGTGCCACGCCGGGTGCCAGTGTTCGTGGAAGCCGCAGGTTTGCCGCTGGGTCCCGCCTTCTTCTGCTTCTTCTGCGTTCCTCCCTTCACGTACATCCCGGCGGTGATCTCAAGCGAGGCCCGGTCCTGGTGGTAGTCCGGCTCTTTGCCCCAGACCGGGACCGGAGTGTCGTCGACCGCGATGTGGCCAGGCCACCGAGCGAAGTCGCCGCGCCGGTAGGAAGCCATCACCGGAGCGAGAACCAGATCCTGGGCGATGGCCTCCAGATTGCGCACGGTGTCCTGATTGGCGCGGGCATTCCACTTCCGTCGGATCTTCTTGGCCTCGCTGAGCGACAGCCGCTTGCGGCGGTCGTGTGGTGCCGGGTCGAGGCGCCGGGTCATCGAGGCCCAGGACCGGTAGACGCGCTTCGACGTCGCGTACTGGTGGTGCGCGACGCGGTCGATCTCTTCTCGGGTTGCACCCTCGGGGATGTGCAGGTCGACGTTGGGGACGTCAAGGAGGGCCTTGGATCCTGGAGACAGGGCGAAGAAGAGTGTCTCCCATGCGTCGTTGATGTTCGCGCTCTTGCCCATGTACTGCGACAGGATCAGGCCGATCAGCACTGTGCGGAACGGGAAGCCCTTCGGGCCTGGCCGGTGCTCGTTGGAGGGAAGGCGTTCCAGTACTCCGCTGTGGCGCACGAGGTCGAAGACCTGCCTCACAACGCGGTCGCTGAGGGTACGGCCGGGGGCCTGCGGTGCAGGGCGTAAGGCGAGGCCGGTACGCCGGCAGGGTTTGTCCTCCGGGTTCTTCCTGCTCATGCCGCCGCCCCCCTCAACAGATCGGATGCCTCCGCTTCGGGCACGTCGTGGAGGAAGACGAGGTATCGCGAGAGGCTGTGCAGGGTCCCGAGTCCCGACGCTTTGAGGATCACCTTCAGCGGAATACCTGCATTCAGCAGTTCGACGAGCCAGGTCGTACGCAGCCGCTGGGTCTGCAGCACTGCACCGTCACAACGGCCGATGATCCGCGGATACCTGGCCAGCCAGTCCGATGCGATGTGCTTGCTGGTGCGGTCCTGCCAGTCTGGCCGGAAGGCGTACGCGTCTGCCGGGATGTGGGCGGCTTCCGCCAGCAGCAGTTCCTCGTAGGCGTACCGGCATACGACAGTGCGCGGACGGCGCCCGTGCACCTTGACCAGTGCCCGGCCGGTGGGGCCCGCGAGGATGTCCCGCCCCTGAACGTACACAAGATCCTCAACGGCGAGCCCGCAGCCGACGCCGAGACAGAACAGAAGACAGGCGTTGCGCCGCTGGGCGGGGGTGGGCAGGCTCTGCGCCCAGATCAGCCAGTAGGCGATTTCCGCCGGCGGGTAGGGGGCCACTGGGGCGGCGGTGGCCTTCAGCCGGATCGGCGGATGCTGTCCGAGCTGGTCCAGCAGGAGTGCTTCGGAGGCCCGGCGCAGCTGGCTGCTGCAGGTTCGGCGGCTGTTGGCGGCCATGTCGCGGCAGCCGACGAGGATGAATCGTTCGACGGTGCTCTGGTCAAGGATCACCGAGGGTTCGAGCGGGAGGCCCTGGGCCTCGACCCAGGCGACCAGCCGTGCGAGCGGCGTCATGACCACGTCTGGGCCGTAGGGTCCCGCTGCGACCGCCATGAATCCCAGCGAGCGGACGACCGGAGCGATGCGGCGCCACTGGGCGGGCGGCACCGTCTCCGCCTTCGGTGCGTAGGCCAGCAGGCGATTCGACACAGCGACCTCCAGGCGCAAGGTCCATGACAGGTGGCCGGTTAACCGGCCGCTGGTGTCAGTGTCGATCACGATCTGAAGGAACGCATCTTTATGACCGGAGGCCGAGCGCGCACGGCGCCGCCATGGAGCTACGCCGTCGATCCGGAGGAGTGGCCGGATGCCCGGATCGCCGGGGAGCCCGCCGCGGCGGTGGTCCAGACGATTGCCCGCCGCCTCGCCGCCGCCCTGCGTGAGAGGCCGGAGCTCTCGCTGCGTGCACTGGCCGCACAGAGCAACGTCGGCAGACAGACCATCGGCGATCTGCTGGCGGGTGCCACCTGGCCGGATGTGCTGACGGTCTGCCGACTGGAGCGCGCCCTGGGCCTGGCGCTCTGGCCCGGATCGAATGCGACCCAATGTGCTCATGACTGATCCCCAATTGCCTATTTGAGGCCAGTCGTGCACGCTCAAGTACGGAATGGCGCAGACGCCCTATAGCGCCACCCGTGGGAGCGCTAGAGTGAACGTGCGCGACGGACCGGAACCCTGCTAGGAGAAGCGTCCGTTCGCGTGTTTGGCGGCCTCCCTCGACCGCTAATCGAGGGAGGCCTGCTTGTTGGGTTAGGGTCGTTCTCGGGTGGATCAAGCAGCCCGGGATGACAGCACGGCCCGGAACATTCCCGGTGCTACGTTTTCCACCTCGCCAAGTTGCTTCATGCGGTTGAGGGTTTTTCCTACGGATGAGCGGACCGTCGCGTCCGCTCCCGGGCGCACCGCCGCCGCGATATCGGTGATGGACATTGCCTCTTGAGCGGCGCACAGGAGTGTGAGGATCGCATCGCGCATGCTTCCGTTACGCGGTGGCCCCAGGGCCCGAGTGCCAATATCCGGGCGCGCATCTTCGGGCGAAGGATCCTCGTCGGCGACGGAAACTTCAGACGGACCCTCCCGGGAAGGCTGGGCGGTTTCCGCGTCCTCGCCAGTGTCCGGCGGCTCTTCGCGGACATCGGTGGATTCGACGCCCTGGCACATCATCGCGTACACAGCTTCCAATGTCGCCAATTCGCCGCGCAGTGAAGTGATCAGCTCCTTCACGGCATGCAGGGCCTGACCGATGTAGACACCCTTGTCTGACGCAGGTGCGTTGGTCTGGTATCCCGCCATAGCGAACTCCTAAGGAAGGTCGCTGCCCAGTGTAGGGACGGCACACTGTGGCACGCACGCAGTTCCTGTGAGGCGCTATCAAACGGTCAGCAGTGCGCTCAAGCACGGCAAGTCCGGTCGGGGTTAGCGCAGGACTCGACCCGTCTTGGCGCAGAGTTGGCTCGTCGGGTTCGTGCGATGCCGCACCGGAACTGGTGAGACGTGCAACCACAGAATTCTGACGTGTGGATTCTGTCGAAGCTCCCGGTCTCCGGGAACGTTTGAGCGTTACGGTTCCTTCATGGTGGATGGCAAGCATCTGTCGGCGACAGAGGCCTTGGCGTCGGTGACGAAGGCCCTGGATGTTCTAGTCCTGGCGTATGACCGGGGGGAAGTCGGTGTTACCGAAACCGCCCGGGAGCTCGGTATCTCACGTTCCACCGCACACCGCATCCTGGTCACCCTGCAGCGCACAGGTTTCCTGCGCCACGATCCTGGCCAGCACGGATACTCAGCGGGGCCGCAGCTCGTACGTATGGGACTGGCCGCGATCGCCCAGCTGGACGTCCGACGACAGGCGCGCAGACCCCTGGAGGAGCTCTCCGAGAAGCTGCAGGAGTCGGTGTGCCTGTACTCCCTGGATGCGGCGGTCGTCCGACTACTCGACGGAGTCGAGTGCCGGCATGTCCTGCGCGTCAGCGTTCCGCTCGGACAGGAGCTCCCTGCCCACGTCACAGCGGCGGGCAAGGCCCTGCTCGCACTGCGCGACCCGGCAGATGTACGCGCGACACTCCCGGCCGTGCTCCCTGCCACGGCGGCAGGAAGCATCACTGAGTGGCCGCTGCTTGAAGTGGAGTTGGAGGAAGTCAGAGTCCGGGGATGGGCGGCAGACCTCGAAGAAAGTGCACACGACCTGCACGGCGTAGGCGTGGCCATCCGTAACCGCATCGGGGAACCGCTCGCCGCGATCTCCGTGTACGCGCCCGCCGTACGTCTGCGTGAACAGGACATGCCAGCGGTTGCCACGGCCCTGCAGGAGACCGCCACCACGATCGCCAGGGCAAAGTGACAGCGGGTTCCGAGGTGCCGGGACTCAAGGCCCCAACGTGATCCGCCCGTCCGGGATCCACCCCTCCAGGTATCCCGTCAACAGCACATCCACATCTGGCAGATCGCACCGTGTGCACAACTCCTGCCACTGCTCAGGCCCCGCCCAGCGTGTCGCTCCCCTCCAGGACAGATAATCCGGCGGATCACCAGCTTCAGCGAGACGAAAGACGAACACGTGCGCCTCTCGACGGCTCCGGCCTACGGGCACAGGCACCTGAGCCCAGCGGCATCCTTCAACAGCGCCCCCGCGCACCGGCATCGCGCCGACCACATCGCGGAGTACGCGCACTGCCACCTCACGGTAGGTCTCTGTGGCTCGGGCGGATCCTGAAGGGAGCACCCATCGGGGAAGAACTCCAGACAGGTCGTCTGCCACCAGCGCAAGCCGCCCGTCCGAGCTCAGCAACGCGACGAAAACCACCCGCCGCATCCTGGGAGGCGGCACGGCAGGGAGCCCCGAACTCTCGGCAGCGTCCAGGAAGACAGGCACAGTCCGATCCTGACATGCGGCCGCTTAACCGGCCACTCGTGTCCCGGATCGACGCGAGTTTCATCTCTAAGCTCAATGCGGTGAGTGTGATCCGTCGCCCCTGGGCAGCCCACAAGCCGTACGGAGATCGGCCTGGCTGAGCTTGAGACCGGTGTTGTTGAGCGACTCGAAGATGCGGTGCACGTTGTCACCGCGCTCGGCGGTGACGGCGACGAGCGTGAGCCTGGAGGTGATGGCATGCTCGAAAGCGGTAGGCGGCGGTCACTCGGTCCCCGGCAGCCTGATCCGCTGGGGTGTCCAGGATGTGCGCGGCGTACTGCGGACGGTCGGCCTGCGTTGGCAGCAGACGGTACCGGTCGGCGCCCTTGCGGCGCTTGTTGATCAGGTATTCCTCGTCCACCCGCTCGGCTTCGTCAGGTTCGGAATCCGCGATGTGATCACGGATCGCGGCCAGCGCCAGTGTCGTGAGGCGCTGCTGTCCGTCCACCACCAGCCAGCGCGGGAGCGTCGGCTCGTTCTGCGGCGAGGGCGCGAGGACCACCGAGCCGAGGAAGTGGGTGCTCCTTTTGTCCCCGGGCTCCACCAACTCCGCCTGCTCCAGGATGTCGTCCCACAACTGCGCGAGTTGTTTCTCCGTCCAGGAGTACGTCCTCTGGCAGAGCGGCACTTGGGACTGCTGTGCCCGCCCCTGTACGAGATCGGCGAACAACGTCTCCTTCGCCTGCAACTTCGCGCCCCCTCTTCACCGATGACCTTCGTCATGCGTCGGGCGGGCACTCTATGACGTCACGCCGGACGGCACGGTGATGCTTATAGTCACCCCGCCGGACTCTCCTGAGGTGTACCGGCCCCCACTCCGGCCTCCACCAGGAACGGACTCGCCTCGCCCGACCACGACACGTACAGACAGTCGCGCGCTCTGGTGCAGGCGACGAACAGCAGGCAGCGCTCCGACATCATGTCCGTCTCGTGCTGCTTGGCGTCCAGCTCGGCCGGCGTCACCGCCTTCGCGAAGGGCACGGCACCGTCGTTGGCGCCGATCACCGCGACGCAGCGGAACTCAAGTCCCTTGAATGAGTGCATGGTTCCGACGCGTACGGCATCCGCCGCGCCCGCGGTGTCGGCGGACCGCAGCGATACGGCGGGGATGCCGGCGGTCTTGAGGTGGGTCACCGCCTTGGCGCACGTCTTGTTGAACCGGGTGCTCACCCCGATCTCCTCGGCGTCGACTCCCGCATCCAGCCACGTCCGCACTTGGGCGACCAGAGCCGCGAGTTCGACGTCCTCGTCCGCCGCCGCGTGCACGGCAGGCCCGTCGCCGTGCAGGGCGGAGCGGTATCCGAGCAGCGTGTCGTCGCGGCCCTCGTCCTCCAACTGGGCGATGGGACGGCCGATGAGCAGGGCGGTGGACCAGCGCAGGATCTCCTGGGTGCTGCGGTAGTTCTTGCGCAACTTCACCGACCGCCCGGTGACCTTGATGCCGAGCGACTTCAAGGACACCTTCGAGTCGTAGATGCGCTGGTGCGGGTCGCCCGCGATGAACAGGTCGTCCGGGCGGGCGGGCACGGCCGCGCGCAGCAGACGCCACTGCGCCGGGTGCAGGTCCTGCGCCTCGTCCACCACCACATGCCGGTATTGCGGCCCCTTCTCCGCCAGCAGCCGCGCCGCCTCCGCGCAGGTCTGCAGCCAGGTCCGGGCCCCGTCCGCGGCCAGGCCGTTCGTGAACCGCTCCACTGTCTCCCACACCAGCGGCCGCTCGGCCGCCGTCAGCCGGCTCCCGCGCCCACGCCGGTCCGCCGACTCGTACTCGGCGAGGCTTCGGATGTCCTGGGCGAGGATGACGTGCCGGTACTCCTGGGCGAGGAACTGCGCGCTGCCGGGGAAGCCGGTCGCCTTGGCGGCCTTGCCCCAGCGGCTCTCCTCCTCGTTGTTCATCAGCGGCCGCAGAGCCACCGCGCCCGGCGCCTCTGCGACGACCCGGCTGGCGAATCCGTCCACCGTCGAGATGTCCACCTTCTCGCGCAGTTCCAGGTCCTCCACCAGCGACTCGAGGCCGGAGCGGAGCGCGTTGACGAGCGCGTTGGTGTAGGTGGTGAGCAGGATGCGGTCCCCGTCGCGCAGGTGCCCCAGCAGGTGCTTGACGCGGTGCAGGGCGACGACGGTCTTGCCGGTGCCGGGCCCACCGGTGACCTGGGCCGGCCCCGAGTACGACGCCCGGTAGGCCACCTTGCGCTGCGAGGGGTGCAGGAACACCCGCCAGGCCGCGAACGGCTTCTCCAGGATGTCCCGCAGTTCCTCCGGCGCCGTGACCAGCGCGATGCGCGCCCGGGTGTGCCGGATCGCCGTCTCGTAGTCCTGCGTGTCCACCGGCTGCGTCGACGCCTGGAGGGCGGGCGCGACGATGTCCTGCCACACCTCCTCGATCGGGATCCCTTCGGCGAGGTACTGCAGCACCTCCCGCTGGTCCTGCGGCAGCAGCGGCGCGAACACCTCCAACTGCTCCTTGTCGACGAGTGACCGCGCCTGCCGCAGCGTCTCGTCGTCGATGCCGAGAGCCTTAAGGTCCCCGTCGGAGAACTCCGCGAACAGCCGCTTCGGGGAGCCCTCCGCGACCCGCTCGTACGCCGGCGTGAGCTCGTCCAGGGTCGCGGCGTCCCGGATCTCGACGGCCCGCGTCACCTCGTTGATGCTGGCCTTCTGCTTCTTCGCCCAGGCGATCGCCTTGTCGTGCTGCATGACCCGCAGCAGGATGAACGTGTCCCCGGTCGGCGGAGCGAGGACCACACCGCGCCAGAACTGGTCGATGCGGATCGTCCGTATCTGCTTGTCCTTCGCGTTCGTCAGGCTCTCCAGCTTCAGCCCCTGATCCTTGAAGAGCTGATCGAGGGTGAGCTGGTTGAACTTCTCCCAAGCCTCGAGCACGCCCTTTCTGACCGGGGGCTGGAGCTTGGGGAGTTCGGCGAAGAAACCGATGTCGAAGGCGAGCTGCGGCATGAGGGGATCCTAAGGGCCGGGCGGGGTGCGATGCGGGCGGAGTGCCAGGTCAGGGGGAGGATCTGGGGCTGCCACCGTCGAGATCCAGACGGATCACGGCCAGCGTCTCGGCGACCTCGGCGGTGAGTTCGTCGTCCGGGCCGAACACCATGCACAAGTCCTCGTGCAACGGCTCCAGGACGTCGAAGGCATCCGCGGCCCGGCCCTGCGCGAGCAACAGCATGCCGATGTCGCGCCGCAGTTCCACGGCCGTCTCGCTCATGTCGCCGTCCACGGACCGGACGACGTCGAGGACATCGTGCAGTCCCGCCAACGCCTCAGTGACCTGCCCGAGTTCGCCCCGGCAGCGCGCCGCCTGCGCCCGGCTGTCCAGCGCCTCCTCACTGCCCGGGCCGCTCACCCGCCCGTACGCGTCGGCGAGCGCCTCGAACTCGGGCAGCGCGGCCCGGTGGTCGCCCGCCAACTGGCGGCTGACCGCCCGTCGCATACGCAGCCCGAGGACCGCCTTGTTCTCCGAGCCGAGGGCGCGCGCGGCGGGCTCGATCATCTCGCCCACCACCTCGGCGGCCTGCGCGTAGCGCTCCTCCTCCAGCAGGGCGCGGTAGTGCGCGTGGACCTCCCGGATCTGCTCCCGCAGCGCCTCCCGCTCGGCCGCCGGAACGGCGGGCGGGAGACCGGGCCCGGCGTCGGCACCGGCGGGCCGTGCGCCCGCGGTGCCGGCGCGCGAGCGGGGCGCGTACGGGCGGCGGAAGATCCCGGTCGGGTCGGGCGTCCCGGCGGGCCCCGCCTCCTCGGGCGTCGACTCATCGCCGGGCGGGGGCAGGAAGGGCCGCAGCCGCTCGTACACCTCCTGCACGTCCGCCGGACGCGCCTCGGGCGCCTTGCGGAGCAGGTGCAGGACCAGGGTCTCGAGCTCCGCCGGCACCTCGGGACGCAGTTGCCGCAGCGGCGTCGGGGTGGCGTTGACGTGCTGCATCATCAGTTGCCACTCGCTGTCCCCGGCGAACAGCGGCCGCCCGCAGAGCAGTTCGTGCAGCACGCACCCCAGCGCGTACAGGTCGGCGCGCGGTGTGACCCGCCCGCCGCGCACCTGTTCCGGTGCCATGTACTGATGCGTCCCGATGGGGCTGCCGGTCGCGGTCAGCTTGGTGACGTCCGTCCGCAGGATCGCCGCGATGCCGAAGTCGAGCACCTTCACCGTGCCGTCCCGGGCGACCAGGATGTTGCTCGGCTTCAGGTCACGGTGCACCACGGGCACGTCGTGCGCGTACGACAGCACGGTCGCCACCTGCGCCGCCACGGCCACCGCCCAGCTCACGGGGAGCGGCCGCTCCGGGTGCACGTACGCGGTCAGCGGCACGCCGTCGACCAGCTCCATCACCAGGAACAGTTGCTCGTACGACTCGTCGAGCACCGCGTCGTACACCTGCGGTACGCCCGGATGCTGGATCCGTGCGGTGATCCGGGCCTCGCGCCGGAACCGTTTCTCGAACTCCTCCGCCAAGTGCGGCGACGCCACGGCCTGCGGGCGGATCAACTTCACCGCGACCGGCCGGTCCAGGACGGTGTCGTAACCCCGCCACACGTCCCCCATGCCGCCGTGGCCGAACTGCTCCAGCAGTTCGTACCGTCCCGCGATCCGCCGTGGCTCCGGCACCTGGTCCCCGCCCCCGCCCCCGTCGAGTTACCGAAGTGGTCTTCGATGCGCTGGAAAGCAGTTTCGCGGGTGCGGGTTCCGCGCGTCCAACCGGGTCGCGGGCGACCTACGTGATCAGGTCACGCGGGGTGGCGCAGTCGGCGGCCCACTCCGCCCAGACGGTCTTACCTGGCCCGCCCGTGGCGCGGGGCGACCAGCCCCACCGGTCGGCCAGCGCCTCGACGAGCAGCAGGCCGCGCCCGCCGTCGCCGTCCGGCGGCGCGGTGGGAATGTGGGGCACGCGTTCACCGCGGGTGTCGCTGACCTCGATCCGTACGGTGCCGGTGGCCGGGTCGGCGGTGAGCAGGACGTGGAAGTCCCGGCCGGCCACGTGTCCGTGTCGGACGGCGTTGGCGCACAGCTCCGCCGCGACGAGGGTGACGACGTCGTGCGCGTCGCTGTCGTACGGGATGCCCCAGGCGTCGAGCCGGGTCCCGCACAGCCGCCGGGCCAGGCGGGCGCCGCGCGGGGTCGAGCTGAAGCACATCGCGAACTTGTGCACGGTGAGGGGTGATTGTGCTGCGGTCATGCACTCACGGTGGTGTGTCGTGGCATGGAGTCACCAGGGGTGACGCGCTGAC
Source organism: Streptomyces sp. NPDC001634 (assembly GCF_040298185.1). NCBI lineage: Bacteria > Bacillati > Actinomycetota > Actinomycetes > Kitasatosporales > Streptomycetaceae > Streptomyces > Streptomyces sp. NPDC001634. Next base: position 36,871 of record NZ_JBEOZU010000035.1, read on the forward strand.
GTCGGCCCTTCGTACGGGGCGGGTGGGCGCTCTGTACGTGGTGGTACGCAAGTACGCGGGGAAGGGGCCGCACCCACTTGCGGCCGTGCTCGCTGGGCCGGCGGACCGGTCAGTGGGTCAGGACAAGGACGAGGACGACGACCGCTGCCACCGCCGCGAAGACCTTCCTCCGCCCCTCCTCCGACACCCGCCGCCGGACGTCGAGTCGTCCGTCACTGCTTCGGAAGACGTAGAACTCCAGGTTGTCGGAGTAGGGCGGCGACGCCTTGACGACCGTGAGCCGCTTGATCACGACCTCTCGCTCCTTCTCGCCCTTCCGTAGGCGCAGGTGCGGTTCGAGGGCCGAGCGATGGTCAGGGGAGAGGTCGTCGGGAAGCGGATCGTGAATGCCGAGCCGGTCCGTGTGCCAGCCGCCCGAGCCCAGTTCCGAGGCCACATGCCGGGGCCGTGGGACAGGGGGTGACACTCTCTCGGTCTGTGAGGGCCACTTGATCCGTCCTGCCGTCCAGGACGTCAGGTTCCCGTGTCCAAGGCAGGTGGCGCACTCGACGGTGCCTGTCCCCTTGCACGGTACGCAGGGGATGCGCCCACTCGCCTGGCACTCCTGACACCTGACCTTCCCCCAGCCCCGGCACCCGGGACACGCGCTGTCGGGTGTCTGGCAGGCCTCGCAGTTCACCCGTTCGTCGGGTCGGTCGGCCCGGCCCGGCTTGGGAGGCCTGGGCGGGGTGCTGGGCAGACCGCCGTGCTTGAGGGTTTGCGTGCATGCGGTGACGCCCTGGCACACGGTGCATACGTGGGCGGGCTCGCACGGGCGGTACCTCATGCCGTTGCAGTCGGCACACCGCCGCCGGCCGTTGCCGCAGTCACAGGACCGGAGATGCACCGTGCCGCGCTTGACCAGGTCGAGCGGCCGGTCTCCGGGCTTCTCGTGCGGGCTCAGCTTGTAGTTTTCCAGCACGTCGTACACCGGTCGCTCCGAGAGGTCGACGGCGCCGGGCTCGTGCTGTGTCCCCTCGGTGCGTTGCTCGACGCGCCGGGTGACGGTGCCTTCAAGCAGGTGCAGGCGGGTGAGGTGGAAATCCGCAGGGGCCGCGCCAAGACGCCTGCTCCGGCCGCGTGCCAGGAAGGCGCTGAGCGCCGCGCGCACCTCGTCGTCGGACGGATCGTTGGGTGCCACCACGAAACTCGCTCCCCCCAAGTAGCGCCTCTCCCGCCCGAGACAGAGGCCGGACCGGTGCCGAGCGACCCCAGTGTGACGGGACAGGGCCCGCCGCGAAAGGGCGCGAAAAGGGAGAGCTCATGTTGCCGCCCGTCCGCGCGGCGCGCGCAGCAGTCTGTGCCGGAAGCGGTGCTCACCAAGCCTGGCCACCGCGGGCACGGCGGGCGGCGCGTCGGCCCCTGGGCGTGGCGTGACCTGTGGTGATGCCACGACGTTAACCCATCGGGGCGGGCTCGACCCCTGTGTCCGGCGAGGTGCGGCAAGAGGTGGGCAGGGCGGTGACCGTGAGGGACATGGAAGCGGAGCAGCGGCAGCAGCGGCCGGAGGACGAGCCGGGGACGGGCGTGGTGACCGCGTTCGGGCGGCAGTTGAAGCTGCTGCGGGTCCGGGCGGGGATGGATCGGGCGGAGTTCGGCAAGCGGGTCGGCTACTCGGCGGACACCGTGGCGTCGATCGAGCAGAGGAGGCGGATCCCGCAGGCCCGGTTCATCGAGCGGGCGGATGAGGTGCTGGGGGCGGGAGGGTTGCTCACGGCGTTGAAGGAGGAGGTGGGGCGGGCTCAGTATCCGGCCTACTTCAGGGACGCGGCTCGCTTGGAGGCCCGGGCTGCGGGCTTGAATCTCTACGCGGTCTACGCGGTTCCGGGCTTGTTGCAGACGGAGGACTACGCACGAGCCGTCTTCCAGATGCAGCGTCCTCTGCTGCCCGACGACATCATCGAACAGCGCTTGGAAGCCCGCTTGGCCCGACAAGAGGTCTTCAGTCGGCGGCCCGCGCCGCTGATGAGCTTCGTGATCGAGGAGGCGGTTTTACGGAGGCCGCTGGGCGGTCGGAGGGTCATGCGGGGGGTCCTGGAACAAATCCTCCTGACAGCCCAGTTGAGGCACGTTGAGGTGCAGGTCATGCCGACCAACCGTGAGGACAACGCCGCCTTGGGCGGGCCCTTTACGCTGATCGACACGGACAAAGGCCAGCGGATCGCGTACGCAGAGGTACAGGACGACAGTCGGCTCTACACCGAGGTGTCCAAGGTGCGTGAGCTGGAGGCCCGGTATGGCATCCTCCGATCACAGGCCTTGACGCCGAGCGAGTCAACCGCCTCCATCGAGAAACTGATGGGAGAGCCATGATCGTTCGCATAGCGCACGCCGTGCCAGAATCCGCCTGGTTCAAGAGCAGCTACAGCACAGGTGGCGGCGGCGAATGCGTGGAAGTCGCTGCCGCTTCCGGAGCCGTCCTCGTCAGGGACTCGAAGCGGCCCGCAGTGGCCCGGCTCGCATTCGGCCCCGAAGCGTGGACCGACTTCGTGCGGCTGGCCGCCGGGCACTGAACCGGCCGACCTCCGACCGTGCGGGGCCCGGCGCACGCGCTGCGCCAGGCCCCGCCCGCTTCAGATGTCGTCCAGCCCCTCCTCCCGGCGGATCATCCGCCAGGCCGCGCGGCGGGCGCTGCGGTCGAGGTTGGACTTGAAGTCACGGTCCGTACCGAAGTACCGCTTGCCGAGGGTGTCGATCGTGGAGACATGATCCATCATGTTCTCCTCGAACTTCTTGTCGAAGACGATGCCGAAGTTCTCCTCGTCGTTGACGAGGGCGGCGGCCCGGACCTTCGGGTCCTTCTTCGTGGCGTTGAAGGCCGGGAGGACGTCCTCCTCGGTGAACTCCGTGCCGAACTTGGCGTTGAACTTCTCGATCAGCTCGGACAGCAGTGACTTCTCGGAGTCCTTTGCGCCGCCCGCCCCGTCCCCGAAGCCCTTGAGCTCGGCGGGCCCCTCCGGGTTGAGGGACACGTCGTACTCGCCGGTCTTCTCGACGCGCAGGTGGCTCAGGTCCACCTCACCTATGTCCACTCCGCCGTCCGCGAGGCGGGGGAGCCGGTTGAGCAGGTAGCGGCCGTAGAGGTACAGGCGCTCCAACTCGGCGTCCTGGTAAGGCACGATCTGCGCGAGGAAGCCGTACTTGCGGACGTAGTCGTTGAGGTTGGCCCGGAAGTCCTCGGCGGCCTCGACGTCGTCCTCCTCGTCGCTCTCCAGGAGCTGGGTGAAGCGGGTGACGGCGGGGGACAGAAGCCGGTACAGCTCCGCGTGCAGCTTCGCCCACTTGGACTGGGAGCCGCCCGCCTTCTCCTGCGCCTCGAAGTACGCGGCGACGAACTCGTCCATGTCCTGCTCCGAGATGACCGGCGCGGACATGACGCGGCTCTGGGCCGAGTACAGGAGGTTCGGGTCGGAGGGCAGGGTCTGCGCCTCCTCGAAGTACGGGCGGAACGCTTCCCTGATGTCCTCGGCGTCGTTGACGAAGTCCAGGACGGCGAGGTCGGCCTGGGACTTGCGCTCGGCGGTGCGGTTGAGGCGCGAGAGGGTCTGCACGGCGGCGATGCCGGTCAGCGTCTTGTTGACGTACATCGTCGTGAGGAGCGGCTGGTCGAATCCGGTCTGGTACTTCTCGGCGACGACGAGGATCCGGTACTCCTGCTGCCCTTTGCCGCCGGCTTTCGCGGCCTTGTCGTCGGCGCGGGTGTAGCCGAACGTCTTCGGCAGCGCGCTTTCCGACAGGCCGCCGTTCTCCTTGCTCTCGGTGGTCTCCTCGCCGTCGATGGTGAGGGACCCGGAGAAAGCGACCAGGACACCGAGGTCCGGGTACTTGGTGTCGTAATCGCGGTCGGCGATGTAACTGCGGATGGCGCGGGCCATCTGCACGGCGGAGAGGCGGGAGGCCGTGACCACCATGGCCTTGGCGCGTCCGCCGAGCCGGCCGCGAGTGTGGGCGACGAAGTGCTCGACGATCACTTGGGCGTGCTGGGACACCGTGTGCTCGTGCATGAGCGCGAACCGGGCGAGCAGGCTGTTGGCCTTGGAGGGGTCGACCTCCTTCTCGTCGCGGTTGAGGTTCGCGAGCTTCCAGTAGGTGTTGTAGGTGACGTAGTTGCGCAGCGGATCGAGGATGAAGCCCTCCTCGATGGCCTGGCGCATGGAGTAGGTGTGGAAGGGGCGGTAGACGGTCTTGCCGTTCTCCACGTCTTCCGTGCCGAAGAGTTCGAGCGTCTTGGACTTGGGCGTGGCGGTGAAGGCGAAGTAGGAGAGGTTGCCGGCCCGGGAGCGCGCCACCGCCTTCGCCTTCAGTTGGTCGTCCAGGGTGACCGTGGTCGCGCCCTCGTCGTCCGAGTCGGCGTCCAGGCCGAGGTCGCGCAGGGCGGACTTCACGGCGGTGGCGGCGTCACCGGACTGCGAGGAGTGCGCCTCGTCGACGATGATCGCGAAGCGGCTGCCCTTGATCTCCGTGGGGTTGCGCTTGATGTAGTCGAGCAGCGCCGGAAACGAGTGCAGGGTGACCGTGACGATCTTCCCGGTGTCCCGGGAGAGGGCGCGGGCGAGCTGCTCGCTCTTCGCCCCGTGCTTCTCGTCGACCTTCACGACCAGGCCGTCCGTCTGCGAGAAGCTGCCGACGGTCGCCGAGAGCTGGGCGTCCAGCGCGCGGCGGTCGGTGATGACGATGACCTTGTCGAAGACCGGCTCGCCGGGCTTGATACGGCCGTCGGCGAGGGCGTCGGGCCGCAGGACGGCGGGATCGTTGCGGGCGTGCAGGTCGCTGAGGCGGTGGGCCAGCCAGCCGATGGTGTTCGACTTGCCGGAGCCGGCGGAGGCCATGACCAGGTAGTTCTGCCCGGCGCCGTGCACGGACGCGTGCGCGGTGAGCTCCCGGACCACGTCCCACTGGTGGAAGCGGGGGAAGATCGTCGACTTGGTGGTGCCGCCGCCGGGCGTCTTGTGCTTCTGCTGGTGCACGAAACGTTGGAGCAGGTCGAGCCAGTTGTCCCGCTGCCAGACCTGTTCCCACAGGTAGGAGGTGGCGTACGTGCCGTGGGCCGTGGGCGCCGGGTTTCCGGCCCCGCCGGGCTGGCCGGGGCCGTCCGAGCCGGTGTTGAACGGCAGGAACTGGGTGCTCTTGCCGCGCAGTTGCGTGGTGACGAACACCAGGTCCGGGTCGATGGCGAAGTTGGCGATGACGCGGCGGGTGAAGATCAGCTCGGTCGGGTCGCGGTCGGTCCGGTACTGCTCCTTGGCCTGCTCGACGCCCTGCCCGGTGAGCGGGTTCTTCAACTCGGCCGTGGCGACCGGGATGCCGTTGAGGAACAGAGTCAGGTCGAGCCGGTGACCCCAGTCGGCCTGCTTGGTGGCGTAGGGGAGTTCCCGGACGACGGTGAGCCGGTTGGCCCGATAGCCGTCGAGAACGGAGTCGGCGGAGATGAGGTTGGGCTTGAAGTAGGCGACGCGGAGCCGCACGCCCCGGTCCTTCACGCCGTTGCGGAGGACGTGCAGCAGCCCGTCATCGGCGATGGCCCGGTCGAGCCGCTGAGCGAAGCCACGCTGCGCCTCGTTGGGGTTGCCGCCGTAGACGGTGAGCAGTTCGTCCCACTCGTCGGGCTGGGTCGCGCCGATGAAGGTGAACAGCTCGTTGGTGTCGAGCCCGAGGTCAGGTCGGTAGTCCTTCGGGTTCGCCTCCCGCCAACCCCGCTCGCAGAGCGCGGCGACGATGGCGGACCCGAAGGCCGACTCGTCGTGCACGGGGCTCATACGGTGACTCCTTCGGTTGCGTTGCGGCCGCTGGCGGTGGAGACGTCGAACTGGCCGGTCACGGCGGCGGTGATCAGGGCTTGACGGCGTTCGGCGATGAGTACCCGCTGTCGTACCAATTGCTTTTGCAGGCCTTCGATATTCGTCACATGGACTCCTAGTCGACTAAGTCGACGGGAGGCTTCATGCAGCCTGGGCAAGGGAATTGGAACGCCACGCAACCGGTCTGCCTTGATGCCGAGTGCTGTAGACCCAGTGGCGCGGAGTTCCAATTCGGCCTGTCCTTGAGGTGACCGAAGGTACCAGTAGAGCCAAGTAGGTGAGCACAATTCTTGGTTGGATCTGAGCACGATGACGCGCTGTGCCAGCGCAATGTACGTATTGCTGATCATGGCTACCTGGCCCAAGGGTGCCTCTGTGGTCAGCAGTACGTCGTTTACTTCTAGCAAGCCCCGACGCATCCAATCCTTGTAGGCGTCGGCGGCGATGTATTCCCGGCTGGCTTCGAGGGCAATGCGACCCTCTCGAATATTCTTGGCGGTGACAAGCGGGATCCCGGAATCCGTCTTTTCTGGGGTTGCTCCGCGGTAGTCAATCCATCGCTTTACTGCTCGCCGCAAGGGGACAATGGAGACTTCGTTTTCCTCGTCAAACGTGAAGCACTCCGCGATCAATGCAGATTTGCGCTCTTCAAGTAGTCCAGTGAGCCTGTCGGAGCGGTCGTTGATGTGCGCAAGATTTGCGAGTTCGGAGTCGAGGAAGTCGGCAATTCGGCGTTGCATCTCCAGATCGGGAAGCGGAACCGGAACTTTGAGAAACTGTTCGGGGTGTACCCTATTGAACCCAGTCCCCATTCCGCGAGAGATTCCCGAAAAAACTCCGGCGTAGATCGGATCTCTGAGGAGGTGCACTAGGAACCTCGCATCTACTACCCGTGGATTTGGGCGGAAGATTGCATAGTCGGGACTGATGATTCCGGAAGACGCGGCCAATCCGAATACGCCATTCCATGCCTGCATCTTATTCATGACGATGTCACCACCGCGGAATCTATTGTAGCCAACGTAAGAGTCGGCCACAGAAACCCCTTGACGTTCGTGATCGCGTGGGAGCACGCCGCGTTCCCTGCTGAGCATGTGCAATTGCTCGGTGCCAGTCGTACTGGGTTCGTCAACATAGGAGACGAGAGCGCCAATCCGGGTGGTAGGCCAGGTATCGGGAATGTGGGCCCAGTCAAACCCCACTACAGCGCTGGTCACTCGGTCACCTCGCGAAGAAGCTCCTGAATCTCCGCCTCCAGCGCCTTCAGCTCCGCGTCGATCTCCGCCAGCGGTCGTGGCGGCTCATAGGAATAGAAGTGACGAGTGAATGGAATCTCGTACCCGATCTTCGTCTTACTGTGGTCGATCCACGCATCCGGCACGTGCGCATGGACTTCCCGCACCAAGTACTCGTCGGCGTCCTCATCCAAGGGCACATTTTCGTAATCCCGAAGGTCTGTATCCGGTTCGGGCTGCGCCTTGACCACCTGCACCTCGCCCTCTGGGTCCCGCGCCCCGATGATCTCCCTCAGCGCCTTGTTGAATGGCGCCCCCGTCGGCCACGTCCCGCCGGCCTGGACCACCGCGTCCTTCAATGCGAGCCAAGCCTCCTGCTTCGTGCCCCAGCTCGACCCCATCAGGGACTTGAAGGCCTCCGCCAACACCGCAGCCTGCGGCAGCTTCTGGATGGCCTTCGACGCCTTCAGTGCCGCCAGCGTCTCCTCCGTCACCTCGAACCGCAGCTTCAGCGGACGCTCCACCGTGATCCGCTGGTAGCCGAAGTCCTCGTTGGCGAAGACCTTCACCTTGCCGTGCAGCGGGTGCTCCGTGTCCCCCGCCACCGCCAGGGCCTCGCCGTACAGCTTGACCACCGTGGCGATCTGGTCCTTGCCCAGCGCCTTGCGCTTGTCGCCCAGCGACTTCCGCATCTTCTGCCACTGGTCGCGCGCGTCCAGCAGCACGACCTTGCCCTTGTGGTCCGGGCTCTTGCGGTTGGTCAGGATCCAGAAGTACGTCGAGATGCCGGTGTTGTAGAAGAGCTGGTCCGGCAGGGCGACGATGCCCTCCAGCCAGTCGTTCTCCAGGATCCAGCGCCGGATCTCCGACTCACCCGAGCCGGCCGCGCCCGTGAACAACGGCGAGCCGTTGAAGACGATGGCGAGGCGCGAACCGCCCCCGCCGTTCACGTCCACCGGCTTCATCTTCGAGATCATGTGCTGGAGGAACAGCAGCGAGCCGTCGTTGATGCGCGGCAGCCCTGCCCCGAAGCGGCCGGCCTCGCCGAGCGCCTTGTGCTCCTGCTCGACCTCGTCCTTGACCTTCTTCCACTCCACGCCGAACGGCGGGTTGGCCAGCATGTAGTCGAAGGACTTCCGGGCGTGCCCGTCGTCGGAGAAGGAGTTGCCGAAGGCGATGTTGTCCGGGTCCTGGCCCTTGATCATCAGGTCGGACCGGCAGATCGCCCACGACTCGGGGTTGAGCTCCTGCCCGTAGACCTCGACCGTGGCGTCCGGGTTCAGCTCCTTGATGAGGTCGTCCATCGCGGAGAGCATGCCGCCCGTGCCGCAGGCCGGGTCGAGGACCGTGCGCACCGCACCCGGCAACTGCAACGCGTCGCCGTCCGGCGCGACCAGCAGCCGCACCATGAGCTGGATGACCTCACGCGGCGTGAAGTGCTCACCGGCCGTCTCGTTCGACTGCTCGGCGAAGCGGCGGATCAGTTCCTCGAAGATGTAGCCCATGTTGTGGTTGGGCACGACCTCGGGACGCAGGTCCAGGTCCGTGAACTTGCCGATGACCTGGTAGAGCAGCCCCGCGCTGTCCAGCCGCTTGATCTGCTGCGCGAACTCGAAGCGGTCCAGCACGCCCCGCGCGTTGTCGGAGAACGCCCCCACGTACACCATGAGGTTCTGCGCCGCGTTCTGCGGGTCGTTCGCGATCTGCTTCAGGGTGAGCGTGGAGGTGTTGTAGAAGGAGTGGCCGGAGGCCTTGCGGAGGAACTTGTCCGCGACGATGTCCTGGCCCTCGAACTGCGCCACGGTCTCCGTGACCTTCTGGCGTGTGGGTTCGAGCACGCACTCCAGTCGCCGCAGCACCGTGAACGGCAGGATGACCTTGCCGTAGTCGGACTGCTTGTAGTCCCCCCGCAGGAGGTCGGCGACGGACCACGCGTGGTTCGCCAGCTCCGTGTGCTTACTGCTGTTCAACTGGATCCACGGATTCCTTCCGAAATGTCCCAACCCCACCGCCTGGGCCGAGCCCAGCCGAGTCGATCGGCCGGCCGACCGGGACGGTCCGACAAGTGTGGTCTATGCGTGAGAGGCCGTGTGCCTAATGGGGTGAATCGCCACCCCGTTCGCCCGCCTCCGCCGCGCTCGCCGCCTCCCGCGACGGCAGCAACTGGCCGCCCGTGAGCCCGCCCGCCAGCAGCCGTGCCGTCTCTTCCGCCAGCCGCGTCGCACGCTGGGCCTCCGCCCGCAGGTCGTGCACGTGCCGGAACGCCTCCCCGTACCGCCGCTGCTCCTCCAACGGCAGCAACGGCACACGCAGCCGACCCGGGCTGACCGTCAGGACCGTGCTGCCGGTCGACGCTCCCGCGATGTTCTCCTCCGCGCCCAGGAACCCCGCGAGGAACCAGGCGTCCAGGCGTGCCGGGTCCGGCCGGAAGAGGTGGACGTGGGGGCCGAGCAGCGCGCCGGCGTCCGCCTCGTCCGCCACCCGGGCCATCGGGCCTTCCGTGCTGGCGACCGCCCGTACGAGCACGTCGCCGATGGCGATCACGGGTGCCGTGTCGTCGTACAGGCCCATCGGGTCCCCGGTGGGACCCGACCCGGTTGCGATGTCGGAGCTGGTGAGCACCGGCCGCGTCTCGGGCCGCCCGCCCCCGCCGGTCCCGCCGCTCGCGGCCTGCGCGCGGGTGCGCACGCTGTCCGGCAGGTTCCGCAGCACGGTGAGCGCTCCGCCGCGCGTGAGGTCGGAAGCGGTCGCCGTCCGCCACTGGCGGGCCGCGGCGCCCGCGGCGCTCCACGCCTCCTGACCGGCCGTCCGCCCGAGGGACTTCGCGGCCTCGACGAGACCCCGGCGGGTGGCGTCGACCTCGGCCGACAGTTCCGCCGGGTCGACCTCGGTCCGTGACGCCCGTACGAGTCGCGTCGGCGTCAGGTCCACCACGTCGTCGAGCAGGTCCACCACGCCGACGGCGTGCGCGACGCCGGGCTCGCCCTCGAACGTGTCTGGGCTCTCCGTGAACGCCCGCCAGGCGTCCAGCGCGCGCGCCGTGATTCCCTCCCAGTCCGGGGCGGCGGACCTGCTCCCGCCCCGCGTCCGCGTGCTCACCGTCGTCGTCCCGCCGTGTCCGGCCGCCGTCGCCGGCTCCGCCGCCGTGTCGACGAAGAGGACCGACTTGCGCTCCGGGCTGCCCGGTTCGGGGCGTTGCAGTACCCAGATCTGGAGGCCGACGTGCAGGGGGACCGACGCGCCGGGAGGCAGGGCGATCACCGCGCGCAGGGCGCCGCTGCGGACGAGTTCGGCCCGTACGCGGCGGCCTGATGCGCGGCCTGCGGTGGCCGGCGGGAGGAGCAGGGCCGCGTGGGCACCGGGAGTGAGGTGGGAGAGAGCGTGCTGCACCCACGCCAGTTCCGATTCGGCGCGGGGCGGTACGCCGTACGCCCAGCGGGGGTCGTAGGCGAGTTCGTCGTGGCCCCAGTCGCGGTCGCCGAAGGGCGGGTTGCACAGGACGGCGTCGGCGAGGAGGCCTGGGAAGGCGTCGGCGCGGAGGCTGTCGGCGGCGTGGACGGTGACCGTGGCCTCGGGGGCGGTCAGCATCAGGCTCACGGCGCTGCGGCGGGCCTGCACGGGAAGCGTGTCCTGGCCGTACAACTCGCTCGCGCCCCTGCGGGCGGCGGCCGCCAGGAGGGTGCCGCTGCCGCAGGCCGGGTCGAGGACGCGGGCGGGGGAGCCGGGGATCAGGCGGGCGAGCAGGTCGGCGAGCGGGGCGGGGGTCTGGTAGGCGCCGGAGGCGGCGCTGTCCTCCAGTTCCCGTTCCGCGAGCACGGCCAGCGCGGCCTGGCCGCCCTCGTCGCGTACACACGCGTACAGCGCGCGCAGCACCGGCGCGTCGCCCGGCTCGTAACGGACGGCCTCCGCGGCCGGTACGGCGTCGGCTGCTGCGGCCGCGTCCCGCTGCGCGCGGGTCGCGAGGTCCGCGTCCGGCAGTCGTAGGGCGGCCGTCAGCTCCTCCGGTGAGCGGCCAGCCGCGGCGAGGACGAGCAGCAGCAGGTCCTCCGGTGTGCCGCCGCCGTTCTGTGCGTACAGGCGGAGTGTCGTGCGCAGTTCCTCCGACGGGCTCGCGGCCGAGGTGTGCCCGCGGGAGGCGAGCCAGGCGCGCACGGCCTCCAGGTCGTACAGCGGGCTGCTGTCCGTGCCGCCGGACGGCGCCGGGAAGTCGTCGTGCCGGCGGCGCCAGTTGCTGACCGTGGCGCGCGTGACGCCCGCGATGCGGGAGATCTCGGCGGCGGTCACCTGGGCGGGTGACGCGGATGGCTGGGGCATGGGTGTGGTCCTGGGCCTCTCGGAAGCGGACGTCAACAACCTACAGCACCCGTCAAATCTGTCAACCTGTTTGACAGTGCTTTCAGGGTGCTGCTTATCTGGAGGTGCTTCCGGTGGAAGTCGCCGCCCAGCAGGTCTTCGTGCTGCGGGCTGCCCCGCCGACCTGTCGGCCTGCCGCCGCGCCGACCTCATGAAACGGAGAACGCCATGACCTTCCAGCAGCCCGCCCCCAGCAGCCCGGCTACGACCCGCAGGGCTTCACCGGCCTTGCCGCGCCGCACGGAGGGGGCCAGGGTGAGCGCCGCAAGAGACGGCTGAAGTACGGCGCTGTCGCTCTGGTCTCGCTGTTCATCGGCGTCGGGATCGGTTCGAGCGACGGTTCCGCCGACAACACCGGCAAGGCGACGGCCGGAGTGAAGGCCGCCCCCCGCCCCACGGTCACCGTCACCGAGACCGCCGCGGCCGCCGACCCCAAGCCCGCGCCGACGGTGACCAAGACGGTGACCGCCAAGCCGAAGAAGACGCACAAGTCCGGGCCGGCGGCCAGCTTCTCCGGTGAGGGGGAGTACCTCGTCGGTGAGGACATCAAGGCCGGCACCTACAAGACGGCCGGGCCCGACGACGAGTGGGGCTGCTACTGGGAGCGCGCCAAGGACGCCAGCGGTGAGTTCGGCTCCATCATCGCCAACAACAACCTCGACGGCCCGGGGCGCGTGACGCTCAACAGCGGCGAGTACTTCAAGACCAACCGGTGCCAGGAGTGGAAGCTGGTCGGCTGAAGCGCGAAGGTCCGGTCCCGGTCACCCCTCTCGGTCTGGAAGGCCCATTCGTGACGATCACCGAGCACACAGAGCTGACCCGTCGCTTCGCCGACGACTTCACCGCCCTGCAGGAGGCCGTCCTGGCGCGAATGAACGGGATCTGCGCTCCTGAGGTTGCTGTGGCCTTGGAACATCCTTCGCTCGCCGGTCCCATCGCCATCGCTCTCGCCCACGCCGATGTCCTCGCTCGCGGGGCTGTCTGGCGTGCGGAGCTCTCGACACAGTCCCCGGAGCGGCTGCGACGGCTGCGGATCCACGCGCGCAAGGTGCGACGGGCCCGGTCGCAGGCGGAGGCCCTGTGCAAGGAGCAGCGTGCCCGCCGTCTCGCCGGCCGCTCGTGGCCGATGGACGTGCTGGAGGTGAGGGTGGCGCGCAGGGCGTTCCCAGCGGCCTTCGCCGAAGCTCTGCGGCAGGAACTCCGCGACAGGGGGCTGCCGGACGGCACACCGCAGGCGCCCGAAAGCGACCTCGCCCGCTGGGTCTGGGACCAGCGGACGGCAGGCGACGAACTGCTGCCGACGCCGGTGCGTGAACTGCTGGACTGTGACGACGACTCCTTCGTCCAAGAACTCCTGCGCGATGCCCGGGAGGACGAGAACCCCCACCTCACGCATGACGCGGTGGTCGAACGGTGGAGTCGCCACGCCCGTGCCGCGGTGGCCTGGGGCCGCTACGCGATCGGCCGGGCCGAACGGGACGTCCTCACCTGCTCTCTCTCCGCACGGCGCACCGGACTTGACGCTTTGGAGGACGCCTACCAGGACACCGCGGTTCTCGCCGCCCGGTTCCGCGAAGCCCGGCTCCGGGTCACGGAACTCCACGACCGGATGCAGGTCTGCATGACGACAGGGCCGTTCGCGGACCTCATCGCGCAGTGTCGCGCCGCGGCGCCGGCGCGCTTCGCGGACGCCGAAGCCGAGTTGTGGCACAGCGTGCGTGAGCTGATAGAGAGGCACCGGACGAACTGCCCCGAACGCGCTGATGGCTGCCCGCGCTGTCACTACGCTCTTGCCACCCTCCTCGCCGACACGGGCGAAGAAGGCGACGGCGAACATCCGACGGCAACGAATCCGGCCGATGGGGACCGCTACGCCGTGCTCGCCGACCTACCCGACACCGCAGTCGTGGCCGTCGCCGACGCGGCCGTCGCTGACGAGTCCGCACTGTGCGGCTACGGCTGGGCTGCCGAAGACGGGACCGCCGGTTACGGCGACTCCTTGGCCTCGAGCAGCGGTGAAGCCGAAGTCATCGGTATCTGCGAGGCCGCCCTCAGCCTCCTCGAGCACCACGAGGATGCGCCCGTCGTCCTCCTGTGCGACAGCGCACAGGCGGTCGGCGTCGTCGATGCGGCCCTGCGCTCCGTCGCCCCGGCAGCGGCCCACCGCACTCTCCTCTTTCCGGAGAGCCGGCAGGTCATGGACAGCCTGTTGCGCCACCGCCATCGCCACCGTGTCCAGGTCCGCTGGTTGAAAGGCCACATCGGACATGACCTCAACGAAGCCGCCGACGCTTTCGCTCGCCTCGCCCTCCGCCGAGTCAGCGGCCGCATCCCTCTTTCCGCCGCCCGGAAGGAGGAGGCGCGGATCCGACGCTCGCTCGGGTCCGGCCCCCTGTCGGCCGCTGCCTGAATCCATTCCTCTTCATGCCCTCACAGCACTCGACGAAGGGAACTGTTTAAGGGGCGACTTCAACTGGCTTTTTGATCAAGCCCGTTCAGAAATCACGGGGAGATGCGAGAACATCTGGGGACTCACCCGGTCGGGGAGCCATGGATCGAAACCTCCACGGCCCAGCGTGGGTAAAGGTGATCCTCAAGGAGATGGGGACGGTCAGACATACCGCCCGTTCCTCGGCAGGGAACCTTTGGTTGTAGGGTAAATCAATTGGATTTCCTGGGGGCTCGCGGTGGGGGCTGTGATCGCTTCAAATACATCACTCTTGGTGAGGTTTTGGCCATGCCTTCCGGGTGGTCGTGCGAGCACTGCAAGGGACGCTCGTGGAAACGGTGGGGGATGAGTGCGACGTCTGTGCGTGTCGGGCGCCGTCGGGTTATGTCGGAGGCAGTCAGTAGAGGGTGCGCCTGAGAGGGCGTTCGGCAGTGACCCGTTGTCAGTGGCGGGTTCAGGGTGACGCGGAAGACCGTTCCATGCCGGGGAGTTCACGAACAGGGCATTGGAACCTCTCTTTTGGGGACAGAGTGGACCATTCTTATCAGGCGTGGCAGGAAGTGCTGGCCGAGGAGTTCTTCGGACGACAGCACGCCGGCCACCCGACGCTGTTCTACATCGACGACGAAGTGGAGCAGGAGCTCAGGCACGGACACGGCATGGAAGAGCCCCTTGCCCAGTGCGTGGGCAGGTTCCTGCGGTTGGGGACCGCGGAACCGTACCGTGCGCTGGAGGACTACCGCTGGCGTATGTGGCAGCAGGACAAGGACGGCGTGCCCGCCTTCCTGCCGCTGCTGGCCTGCTCGGTGATCGCCGCGTCCCGGATGGTGAACGACCGGAACCACCGGGCCACCGCCTACCATGCCCGCTTCTCCCAGTTGTTGACCGGCGACGAGAAGCGACTGGGCAGCCAGCAGTACGAGCCCATCTCCCGCATGTGGCAGGTGCTGGCCTCCTGGCAGCACAGCCAGAAGGGCGCGCGGGGCCTCTGCACTCTTCCCGCCCCGGCCGACCTGCCCTCCAACCGAAGCATGATCGGGTTCGCCCAGTCCCAGTCGCTCCTCAGCGGCGCCGACCGGTCCTTCCTGCCGAAGCTCTTCCGGTCGTTGCGGGAACACGGCACGACCTGGCCGCTGCCGGGGGAGACGCTGCTGGCCCAGATCGAGATCCGGGGCATGGAGCAGCACTTCTCCAAGGGCTTCTGCAACGCTCTGCAGGAGGAGGAGTTCCGTCCCTTCCTCGCCAAGCTGATCGGCAACTACGCCGCTTCCTGGGACGGTTCGGACGCGCTGGTGCCCACCGGTGTCACCCGGGCCGAACTGCTGGTGCGGCTGGACGCGGGCCGTCTCAGGTGGGTGGCGCGCCTGCGCTCCCCGGAGCAGAAGAAGCGCATCGAGCTCAAGGACGGCGTCGTCCTCGATCAGCTCGGCGACACCGCCTACTATGAGGTGACGGGCTTGCCCGCCCCGAGCGCGGACACCCTCACCCGGGGTATCCGCCGCGACGGGGACAACCTGGTGCTCAGCCGCCCCTCCTCCTCCGTCCTGGTGCTCGCGCGGGACGACGTGCTCGGTGTCTGGGCCGGCACCGACGGCTTCCGCCCGGGAGAGGCGCACGTGGTGCTCGCCGCCCCGAGTGCGCAGCGGGACGTGCAGCGGCTGTTGGACAAGGCCGCGACCACCGGCCGGAGCGCCGACACCAGCAAGCTGGCCTGGGTGCCGCAGGGCTGGTCCCTGCACAAGCCCGTCACCTTCGACGACGCGGTCATCCTGCGTCGGGCGCTCCGGGAGGTCCAGGGCGCGGTCGGCCTCCTGCAGCCCCCGGCCCAGTTCAAGCTCCGCCTCGAGGGCGGTCTGAAGCTCGCGCCCTCGCTCGATCCCCACCTGTATCTGCGGGGAGGCGAGCCGCAGGTGGTCCTCCCGGACGCTGTGGAAGGCACGGGCACCCTCCTGATCGACGGAGAGGAGCGGCCCGAGCTCAGGAAGAGGATCGCCGCGGGCCGCCCCGTCCCCCTGGCCGTGCTCCGGCTGGAGCCGGGCCGCCACACGGTGAGCTACGCAGGCGCCGAAGTCGGCTTCGCCACCGCGGACCAGGCCGTCGTCGAACCGAGGATGACCAAGGTCTGTGGCTTCACCGTCGTGGACGGCAAGGCCTCGGAGTCGCCCTCTCTTCTCTTCGAGCAGACCCTGTCGACCGGCATCACCGGTGCCGACTGCACGGGCGCCACCACCCAGGACGCGACAGCAGCGATGGAGCTGTGCCGTCGTGACGCGGACGAGGTCCTGTTCGCGGCGGCCGACGGTCGACTGTGGACGTTGGAGGCCCCGGAACAACCGGACTGGTGGGCAGAACGTCTTGCCGACACCCCCGCCCCGCTCCGCTTCGAGGCCGACTTCCACGGCATCGGCGGCTGGCTCCTGGAGCGCCGGAGCGGACGCTGGAAGGGCCGCCCGGTGAACCCCGGAACACCGAAGCCGAAGACCGCCGGCAACCCGCGGGCCTGGACCCGCGCCGTCCTCAACGCCCAGCAGGCGTCCGTCGACCTCTCGTGGGCCGCGTACGTGCAGGCAGCGAAGGAGCTGGACCGATGACGGGACCGATGAGCAGCACCGAGTTCGGCGGGATCCTCCTGCGCTGGCTGAGCGAGAGCCGCAGCGGCAAGGCGTCCGCACTGCGCGACGGTGTCCGCAACCAGGCCCAGGCATGGGGCCTGGAGCTGGCGGAGTACGCTGACTGGGACTGGATGCGCAAGGTCGCAGCCCTCGGCTTCATCGACGTGGACCTGCGCGCCGACCGCTGGTCGGTCGCCCCGCCGGTGCTGACCAGGCTGCCCCACGCCGACGGGCTCGCCGTGCTGACCGGCGCGCGCACCGCGCGGATCAGTATGCGCGTCGAGGAGGCGGCGCAGGAGTGGATGGAACTGATCGCCGTCCCTCACTGGCCGGAGGCAGGTGAGGCTCCGCTGCCCGACACCCTCCTGTTCCAGTACGAGGACCCGCGGATCCTGTGGGAAGCGGCGGAGTTCTTCGGGGCCCGCTACGTCCCCTGCGCCGCCCTGCAGTTGATGGAACTGCTCCCGCAGGCGGCACCGGGCCCCGAGTCCGCACCGCCCGGTGGGAGCACCGCCGACACGCTGGAGAAGTACGAGTTGCGCCGCCAACGGTTCGTCCCCGTCGCACGGGACGACGAGGACGGCCTGTACCGGTGGCGCGGAGCCGACTACGCCCGCCTGACCCGCGTCCGTCGCAACGGCGTCTTCCACGCGGTGGAACGCGAGACGGGCATCTACCTGGAGCTCGCTCGCCGCCGCACCGGCGCGATGCGCTGGCGGCCGGAATCCGGCAAGGGACGCGCCGGCCTGGGCCGACTCTTCGTAGACCGGTACGCGCCCCTGCCCGCCCTGCATGAGCGCGCGGTCGTCCTGTGTAGCGGCTTCCCGCCCTCGACGGGCAAGCAGGCGCAGACCCGCGCGTACGACAACGTGCCGAGGGCGCTGGCCGAGGCGATCGCGGCCTCGCTGCAGCAGAACCTGGAGACCATGCCGCGACAGGTGGCGGCCACCGTCGGGAGGACCGAGTGAGCGCGGAACAGCGGACAACGGCGGTGATGAACACCGATGTCCAGGACGTCATGGGCACCTTCGACGACCTGCGCAGCGCGCTGTTCCGCTATTACGACACCCCCTTCAGCGTCGACGATCGTTCCGTCATGGAGGAACGGCGCAACCTGCTGGACCGGGACAACGGGGCGTGGCGCGACCCGCTGATCGAGCTGCGACCGCAGTACGCCTCCCAGGGCGTCAGCATCGCGGAGTCCTTCGCGGAAGCAGGGGCACACCCCGATGCGGCCGATTTCGCCCGCTTCACCCTCCCCGACGGCGTGACCAGCCTCTACCAGCATCAGCACGACGCCTTGGTCGCCGCCTGCGAGGGCAAGGACTTCGTGGTCACCGCGGGCACCGGTTCCGGCAAGACGGAGTCCTTCCTGCTGCCCGTCCTCGCCGACCTGGTCGCCGAGTCCGCCCACTGGCAGGGCACTCGTGCCGTGCAGCGGGAATGGTGGCAGGGGGACGGCGACCACGTGCCCAGCCGACAGAACGAGCACGGGCATCCCGCGGCCATGCGCGTGCTGATTCTCTATCCCACCAACGCCCTCGCCGACGACCAGTTGGTCCGGCTGCGGAAATCGCTGGACAGCCGTGAGGCCCACGCCTGGCTGGACCGGAAGCGCAGCGGACACCGCTTCTACTTCGGCCGCTACACCGGAGCCACCCCTGTCTCCGGCAGCCGCGATTCCGAGCCGGCGACCTTCCGTCTCCGGCAGTACCTGCGAGAGGTCCAGGAACGGCAGCACAAGGCCGACGAGAAGCTCGACGAGGAGCTGCGGCCCTTCATCCCGCGCCTCGGCGGAGCGGAGATGCACGCCCGCTGGGACATGCAGGCCGCGCCACCGGACATAATGATCACCAACTACTCGATGCTGAACATCATGCTGCTCCGCAAGCAGGAGGAGCACATCTTCAGTGCCACGAGGAAGTGGCTCGAGCAGACCCCCGGCGCCCGCCTCACCCTGATCCTGGACGAGCTCCACATGTACCGCGGCACGGCCGGCACCGAGGTGGCCTACCTGCTGCGCAACCTCCGCCACCGCCTCGGCCTCGACAAGAACCCCGAGAAGCTGAGAGTGCTCGCAGCCTCCGCCTCCCTGGAGGCGGGCCGGGACGACGACTTCCTCGACGGGTTCTTCGCCCTGCCCGGCTCCCGGCGCGTGATCATCCCCGGAAAGGCGAGGGAGATCCACGGCGAGGGCGACCTGGCCGCTCAGACCGAACGTCTCTCGCAGGCCGCGAAGGCTCCCGTCACCCAGGACGAAGCCGTCGCCCTGGCCCGAGAGACCGGCCTCGGTCCGGCGCTCCAGAGCGCACTCACTCCAGGCGGCAAGCCTCGTGCTCTGCCCGCCCCCGAACTGGCGGAGAAGCTCTTCCCGGGCGTCCCGAAGGAACAGCGCCAGGACGCTCTCCACGGCGTGCTGCGTATACTCGGCTCCGCACAGGACACCGAACTCCCCCAGCTCCGGGCCCACTTCTTCTTCCGGAACATCGAGGGCATCTGGGCCTGCTCCGATCCGAACTGCCCCCACATCCCCGTGGAGCACGGCCCCGAACGCCGGGTCGGCCGGCTCTTCGCCGAGCCCACCTCCCGCTGCACCTGCGGCGCCCGCGTGCTGGAGCTTCTCTCCTGCCAGGCCTGCGGCGACCTCATGCTCGGCGGGTACGCCAGCCCCAAGGACACCCAGCGGCGCAAGTTCACCGGTGCACTCCACACCGACTTCCCGGACCTGGACCTGCTCCCCGACGAGGCCAGCGGCGCACCCACCGCGGCGAACTACATCGTGTACTGGCCGCGCACCAAGGGCCTCGGCCTCGACGACCCCAGTTGGCACGCGGGCCTGTCCGACGGCGGGCCACAGGTCGAGTTCGCGTTCCGTCGCAGCGCCTACCAGCCCGCCACCGGCCGCCTGGAGAACCGGGACGTCCAGCACACGGGATGGTCGTTCCACATCTCCGTGCCCCTGGACAAGGAGGGCAGGAAGCCGGCCTACGACCCGGCCCGGCTGCAGGCCTTCCCCACCCGCTGCCCCGCCTGCGGCGACGACTGGGAGATCAAGTACGACAGGGACGGCCGTTTCGTCCCGCTGGAATCGCCTGACCGGCTGCGCAACGCGCCGGTCCGACGGATGCGCACCGGCTTCTACAAGATCAACCAGGTGTTGGTGACCGAAGCGCTCGGCCACCTTCCCGATGGCCGGCGCAAGGCGATCGCCTTCTCCGACAGCCGTGACGACGCCTCCGAACTCGCCAGCGGTCTTGCCCTCCGCCACCACCAGGACCTTCTCCGCCTGCTCAGCGCCCAGGCCGTCGAGAGCCAGGGGGATCCCTTCGGAGACCTTCAGACGGTGAAGGGCCACTACGCCGGTGAGCCGGTCGATCGTGCGGCTGCCCGCGCCGCCGTGGCACGGATGCGGGACCGCGACCCGGCGGACTGGGGACGCCTGAAGGCGATCCTCACCGACGACCTCGACGCGGAACCGGAACTCCTGCCGGACCTGGAGCGGAAGTTCTCCGAACTGCCCTCCCTGGACGACCTCGCCTCCGACCTCGAAGGCATGCTGCTGAAGTACGGCACCAATCCCGCCGGTCCCGCGGCCTCGCTCCAGCAGACCTCGGCCGGACAGCCCTGGACCGCGCTCTACAACTGGGAACGGGATCGGGCAGCGGTGACGGAGACCCAGGCGCAGGAGGATCTCCTCAGCCGCATCCGTTCCCGCCTCCGCCTCGAGACCATCGGCAGCCTCTTCTCCGGCGGCGGCCGTGACTTCGAATCGCTCGGACTCGGCTGGCTCTGCCTGCGCGACGACCGCTCACCCTTGGAGATCGGCCCGGACAGCGACCAGGCCGTGGCGCGTGCCAGCCTGAGGATTCTCGGCCTGATGCGGCGCTTCACCCGGATACGGGCCTCGCTGCAAAGGCCGCCCGCGCCCCTGAAGCGTTTCTGGACGCAGGTGGCCGAACGTCAGGGCACCGATCTGCAGACCATCCAGGACCGGGTACTCGGCGTGTGGAAGGACGCCGTGGTCGACTACGTCATCAAGCCGGAGAAGGTGGCACTCCGCCCCGGCGAGAACAAGACATGGACGTGCCGTTCCTGCCACCGGCCGCACCTTCACCCGGGCGCGGGGCTGTGCACCAAGTGCCAGACTCCGCTGCCCACCGTGCCTCAGCAGTACGACGGAGTCCTCGAAGACGACTACTACGCATGGAAGGCCGCCCACCGCACCGGTGACTTCCCCCTGCGAACCGCGGAACTGACCGGCCAGACGGACCGGTTGGAGGCCCAGCGTCGGCAGAGCCTCTTCCAGGACGTCTTCCTCGGCGACAACGATGTTCCACAGGCGGACGGCCTGGAACTGCTCTCCGTGACCACGACCATGGAGGCCGGAGTCGACATCGGCCCCCTCAACACCGTGATCATGGCGAACATGCCGCCCACGCGCTTCAACTACCAGCAGCGCGTGGGGCGTGCGGGCCGACGCAACAGCCCGGTCGCCGTAGCTCTCACCGTCTGCCGTGGCCGCAGCCACGACGAGCACTACTTCGCTCGACCGGAAGCGATCACCAACGATCCGACTCCGCCGCCCTACCTGGTCCTCGGCATGGTTTCCGTCTTCCGCCGGGTCCTGCTGGGAGAGGTCCTGCGCCAGGCTTTCGAGCCCCTGCAGCCGGAGGACCGCCGGAAGGGGCCGGACATGACGACCAACGTTCACGGACAGTTCGGCCTCGCCGCCGACTGGCCGACGCACCGTTGCGCCGTCCGCCGCTGGATCGCCGAACATTCGGAGCGCATCAGGGCCGCTGCCGCCGCACTCCGGAACGGAACACCGGAGAACGTCGCCGCCCTCGACCCGGTATCCGCCATCGGCGAACTCCTCGCTCAGGTCGACGAGGTGGCGACTCGGACGGTCGGCCACCCCGACCTCAGCCAGCGTCTGGCGGAGGCGGGCCTTCTGCCGATGTTCGGCTTCCCGACCCGCTCCCGCCTCCTCTACCGGAGCATCCCGCAGAAGACCTTCCCCTGGCCGCCGGCCGACTCCGTCAACCGCGACCTGGCCGTCGCCCTCAGCAAGTTCGCACCGGGCAGCGAAACCCCGCAGGACGGCCGCCTGCTCCGTTCCAGGGGAGTGGTCTCCCTCGTGCCGAGCGGCCGCGGAGTCCAGGCCGCCGAAGACCCCTTCGGACCGGAACAGTTGGTCGCCATGTGCCGGATCTGCTCCCACGTGGACCCGCAGGCCGTCGTCGACCCGGAAACCGGGAGCGCCGGCACCTGCCCCGCCTGCGGCGCGGAGAGCAAGTACTACAGGGCCGTCCCCTTCCGGGAGCCCGCAGGCTTCCGGGCTGCCCACGAAGCACGGGACTACGACGGCTACCGGGAGATCGGCTCCAACGCCACCAGCGCGCGTACCGCCACCGACCTGGAGAAGACCGCCCCGCGCATCCACCGTGCCGCCGACGACTGGATGGTCGTCCACACCGGCAGCGGCGACCGCTACATCGTCAACACCAACGCCGGAAAGCTCTTCAGGTTCGTCAAGAACACCGGCCCGTGGCGCGGATACCTGGCGCTGGACAGCCCCAAGGCGGAGGCCGACCTGGAGATCGCCCTCGGCGCCACCCAGCACACCGACATGCTCTTCATCGGAGCCAAGGGCGCCCTCGACACGATCCGGGGCCTCCGCTTCGACATCTCGAAGTCCCAGCAGATCGACGGCTTCCCCGAGGCCTACCACGGGCGGCGCGCCGCCTGGTACTCGCTCGCGGCCCTGCTCCGCCGTGCCGCCGCCCCGCACCTGGACGTGCAGCCGGAGGAACTCCTCAGCGGCATCCACGGCTCGGACGCCCCGGTGGCAGCTCCGGTCATGGCCTACCTGGCGGACAGCCTCGACAACGGAGCGGGCTTCAGCACCTACCTCGGTTCGCAGGACCACATCGAGGAGTTCCTCCAGGCTGTCGACCGCTACGTGCACGACCTGGAGGCCGACCGCCATGCGCTGAACTGCCGCAGCTCCTGCTACGCCTGCCTGCGCGACTACGCCAACATGCGCCTCCACCCGCTGTACGACTGGCGGCTCGCCCGCGATCTCACCGACGCCCTGCGCGGTCGGAAACTGCAGATCGATCCGAACGAACACGCCGTCCTGCTGAAGGGCTGGGCGGACGAGGAGCCCAACGTCAGTCTGAAGGAGACCGCTGTCGGACCGGTGGCGCTCTTCACGTCGGACTTCACGGGCGAGCCCGTCGCGGTCGCCGTCAAGCATCCTCTGGAGTCCGCCGCCGATGAATGCGGGAACGAACGGCTGCGGGCCCTGCGCAACGAGGTCCGTGATGGAGGCCTCGCCACCAAAATCGCCTTCGCCGACTCCTACAGTCTGGACCGGACCCCTGCCGCGGTGATCGAGCAGGTGCACATCTTCGCGGAGGAGATCTGATGACGTCAGGAATCCCGCTGGGAGCGGGCCACGACGAGCAGGCCCACCGGGAGGAACTGCGGCAGCGCGAGATAGCCCGCCGCCTCGCCCTTCTGCAGGCCCGCCGGGCCCAGGACCGGACCGCCGGGAGAGTCCCGCAGAGCGCGGAAGGCGCGGGCGGCCCGGCTCCGGTCGTTCCGCCGCAGAAGCAGCCGGAACCGGAACCGGCCATGCCCCCGCCGGTCCCCGAAGGATTCACCGACCGACATGCCTGGGAGCGCGCCCGCTCCTTCGCCCAACTGGTGCTGCCCGACGCACTGAAGACGGAGCCCAGGACGCTTTCCGCGCGGAGGCTGGCGCGGGCCGCGGCCGACGCAGCGTCCCGGCAGGAAGATCCGGTCTCGGGCGTCTCCCTGCTCGCGATGGCACAAGACCATGGGCTGGACGTCTTCGACGGACGGCTCGACGACCGCGCCCGCGCCCTGTTGGACGACAAGCCGCTGCCGCTCCTGGGCGAGCCGGGCAGTATGTGGCAGATCTACCAGGACGACCGGCGCCTGACGGAGACCAACCTGCCGGCTCCCCGGCAGAGGGCACTCCTGGTGAAGCTTCCCCGGCCGCTCCTCGACGACTACATCGACGAGGAGTGGATCGGCGCGGTCCCCGAGCGTGACGGCACCTCCCGTGCCGCCTACTTCCGCGCCCGCCTGGACCCGGCGTCCCTCACCGACGAGGAGATGGACCTGTTGGCCTGGCCCCTCGAACGGGAGCGCCGGGAGGCGGGCTCGGGAACGGAACCCGGCCCTGACTGGCCGCAGGACTGGCGCCTGCTGGTCAGGCTGCAGGCCAACGACGTCAAAGCGATCACCGAGGAGTGGACCGACCTCCTGCCGCCGACGCAGAAGCTTCTCGACGCCCTGCGCGAGGTGCGGCGCACCCGAGAGGTGCCGGACGACCTCGTCGCCGACGAGCGACTGTGGGTTCTCCTGGAGCGGATACACCCCAGCGTGCACAGTACGAGCAACAAGAGATTCAACGGCTGGATCGGCGTGCGGACCCTGGTGAGGGCCGTGCGGCAGATGCACCGTGCCCTCCTCCGCGGGGACGAAGAGACGGCGGAACAGCGGAGGAAGGCGGCACTCACCATGGCCGCGAGGCTCCGGCACCACTCACAGCCGGTGCGCTGGGAGGCCCAGAACGTTCAGGCCTACTTGCGTGCCGACCAGGAGGTGACCGAGTCCCTCAAACTCCTGGAGCAGGACGCGGAAGGCCGTCCCCCCGTGCCGGACCAGCTCGGCGGAGGTGCCGTGGCCGCGCTGCGGAAGAATCGGAGCTTCCTGAAAGACCGGCCCCTCGGTGAACGCGGGCAGCCGCTCAACCCGCATCTGGTGCTCGGCGTGCCGGACGGGGCGGACGACTGGAAGAAGGCATGGCGAGCGCTGCGGAAGGAGCTCGACGACAGCGGCCGCGTCCGAATCAACTGGGCCAAGGACGTGATCGAGAAGGCCGAGCGGGAGGAGCAGGAAGTACCCTCGTTCACCGTCCCGCTCGCCCCGCACCGCTGGAAGGACCCCCTCGGCACGAGCCCGCGGCTGGAACTTCCGCCCGAGCCCTTGCAGAGGCTCACCGAGCCGCCCACGGACAGCGACCGCGCGTGGTCTCGCACCGAGGCGGCCCGAGAAATAATCACCAGGGCGACGGAACGCCTTTCCTTGGCTGCTGAAGAGATCGCAGCCCTTGAAGATCCGGAGAGCGGTACATCGTGACTAAAGGTCGCAGGGCGCGCGAAGCCCGGAAAAAGCGCGCATCTTTTGCAGGTCAGGAACCGTATTCCGGAAATGACGAACCCAAAGCGGCTGACATGCAACCCTGGAAGTTCACCGCCAGCGACATCCCTAAGCTTGCAGCGGGAGCTCTGGATGCGCCAACGATCCTCAAGTCCATCAACGACTCACTCCTGCCCGCAGTGGAAGAGGAACTGGAGCGCATGGCTGAGACCTTGGGCACCCTTCTTGGAAGCAATGGGGCAGAGGGTGATCCTGTCGGTGTCATCCGGGCTGAGTTGATGAGGCGTGTCCTTCCTCAAATTTCCGATTCTGTGCGGAGCGGTGTGATGGAGGGAATGAGGACCCGCCAAATGCACTTGGCTCAGTTGGCTGCGATCCACCGTCAGACTCTGGAGTCCAAGAGCCTGAGGATCGTATTGGCGCGGATCGATCACGAGTTGTCGCGGGCCGGCTTGGAGATTATCGGGAAGGCCGATGATCATTCAATGTTCAATGTGGTGGAAGATCCACCTGGGGCAATGAGCTCTGGACCGGTTGCATATGAAGTTGCGGCGCCGGCTTACGTCGACAAGGAATCCGGAAAGCTTGTCGAGCGTGGGTGGCTCAAAGCCGTTCCCAAGAACTCATCGCCGGTACCCGCAGCGGAAAAGATGAAGCCGGGGCAGAGGCGCAGAGCCACGCACACGGAGGCGGGTGGCAAGCAGAAGAAGGATCTCAATGGGGGGCCTGATGATTCTCCGCACAGGAAGAAGATTCATCGGGGTCAGACATCTGGTGTTCGGCAGGAGCCTCAAGAAAGTGGCGATCGGCACGTTCCCGAGGAGGGATCGCGTGGCGGTTCCTGGTCTCCAACTGGTTCGCAGGACATGACGACAGGCGGTCGTGCGCAGAAGAAGACGAGTTATCGGCAGTCGTTGCGCGCTGCGGCCAGCAAGCAGATGAACCAGAGAGGCACACGATGAGTTTTGGCATCGACTTCGGTACGAGTAACTCGGTTGTTGCTCGCTGGAACGGGCACACCACCGAGGTGCTGCCGATCGACAGTGACAACGTGCCATCCCAATGGCGTCAACCGGAATTCGAGCAGCTCTTCCCCTCCGTGCTGTCCGTCCGCGACCTCCAGCGCACCCTCTGCTTCGGCTGGGAGGCGAAGACCGGCACCAGCCAGCCGCTCGACGCCGTGAAGCGGATGCTCGGCACCCGCTCCGGTGCCGAGAGGGACAGCGGCGACACCGACGGCTCCGAGGCCGCGGCCCAGCTCGAGGAGCACCACGTCTGGGTCGGATCGGAGACATTCCACAGCACGGTCGCAGCCGCCTCCCTCTTCAGCCGTATGAAGGAAGGCGTCTCCGCCCAACTGCTCGACCTCTCCGACGCGGTCGTCACCGTCCCCGCCAACGCCACAGGTGGCGCCCGCTACCGCACCCGCGCGGCGGCAGCGCTCGGCGGAGTGAAGGTCCGGGCCCTCCTCAACGAGCCCACAGCGGCTGCGATCTCATACGTCCGCGACGTCCCGATCCCGGGCCGTTTCCTCGTCTTCGACTGGGGCGGCGGTACCATCGACGTCACCGTCCTGGAGTACGACGACGGCCTCTTCGAGGAGCAGACCTCCCGCGGCATCACCGCCCTGGGCGGCCTGGAGTTCGACAACGCGCTGGCCAAGCTGATCCAGCAGAAGATCGGCCTGACCGCGGACCAGCTCACCAAGGCCGAAAAACGCCGGTGGCGCCGTTCGGTCGAACTGACGAAGATCGCCTTGTCCTCCGTGCCGATGGACGGCGCGCTCTTCTTCGACCTCCCGGTCGGCCTCGCCCCCTCGATCTCGAGGCGTGAGGTGAGGGTCACCGCGGCCGAGTACACCGAGGCGATCAGCGCGCTCATCACCCGAGCCCTGGAGCCGGTCCAGCAGGCTCTGGAAGACCTCGCCATCACCGCGGACGACATCGACTCCGTGCTGATGATCGGCGGCACCTCGCAGATCCCCCAGGTGCGTCACGCGCTGGGCGAGCTCCTCGGGCACGACCGCATCGTCGACAGCGGCCTGTGCCGGCCCATGACCGCCGTCGCCCGAGGCGCCGCTATCTACGCGGCCTCCCTGGATGGCGAACTCGGCGACGACAGAGACTTCTCCCTCGTGACCAGCTACGACCTGGGCACGGCCGTCAGCGCGGGCGAACAGAAGGGCTTTCGCGCCATCATCCGACGCAATGCCACGCTCCCCGCGGAGGGTTCGTCCACCTTCTACCCGAACATGCCGGGCGCTTCGTCCGTGCGCGTGACGGTGATCGAAGGGGAGGTCGGCTACTCGGCTGACAGCGACCGTGCCTTCCCCCTGGCCAACATCGAGGTGGATCTCCCCACGCGCGAACAGGACAGCCGGCGGAACAAGATCGAGATCAAGTTCCGCTACAACGAGAGCGGCATCCTGCGCTTCACCGCCACCCACGCGGAGACCGGCGTGGTGCTTGCCGAGCGGGAGATCGACTCCTTCGGACCCGACGGCACCCCACTGCAACACGGTCTCGACGATGAGCTGACCCGCCTCCTGGCCCATACCGTCCGCCCGTTCGCCGACGGCTCCTCCACCGTCCGGCACCTCTCGGCAGCCGAAACGGCCAACGCCCGCCCCGCACCGATCGACATGTCCGTGCGCGTAGTGGAGGCCGACCCGGCCGTGACGATCAACGGCGAGCCGCAGGGCTTGGTGACGGGGGGACTTTGACCAGCCTCTGCACTTTGGTGGGTGAATTGCGGGTGCGCCAGAGCGCGCTCCACTGTTGCGGCAGATAGCGGGGGCCAGCGGATCCTGTCGCTGGCCGCCGGTGGCCTGGACGCCCGCCTTGCCCAGGCCCCCGGCGGCGAACTGGACCATCTCGACTTCTTTCAAGCCCTCTGTCAGGACGAGATCACTCGACGCGAGACCGCCACCTTCGAACGCCCCCGCAGGACGCCGCCCGCTCTCAGCACCTCGTCTGCCCTGTCGATCAGCTCCGGCTTGCGGATGCGTCGGCCGAACTCGACCGACGTGATCTGGTCCTCCCACAAATCGGTCTCGCTGGCCCGCACCACGATCCGCCGGTCCCGGCCACCGTTGCATGTGTGGGCGCCGCCCCTACGTTGTGAGATCGTCAGTTCACGGGGAGACAGAGCCCGTAGCTGCATAAACGAGGTTCGTGCCGTTCATGTCGGGCGGCAGCCACTGTTTTTGGAACACAAGGGGGAGACGATGACGGACGATCGCAAGGCAGCCGTTCCGGTGTGGACGCTGGCGACCGGTGACGTCCGGGTGCCGGCAATAGCCGGAAACGAGCCGATGACGGCTGAGCGCCTGGCTGAACTGCGCGGGGTGCTGGCCGCCCTGGCCGCCGCGCCGATCGCCACACTTGAGGTGCATCCGCTGCCCGACAAGCTCGACCGCAGCCGAGGTATCCCGCTCGATGCCGCGAGTCCCCTGGCGCAGCACCTGTCACAGTTCATCACGCAAACGACCCGAACTTCCCTTACAGCGGCCAGGGCGACTGCTGCCGGCGAAAACCTCTATCGCATGGTGGTTCCGGCGAAGGTCGCCGCCCAGTTTGGTCAGGGCATCGTTCGCCCGATGGCGTCGAAGGCGGCGGCCGGTGGCATCCACAGTGCACTCATGAACTCGACGGGCATCGCCGCCAATGCGACGTTCGTGCCAGTCGGTAAAGCGGCGGCAGCAGGCGCGGTCGGCGGAGCCGGTGCGACAGCCGGTGTCGCGGCCGCCGGCAGCGCGGCGCTCACCGTGGCCGCGCCGCTCGTGCTCATGGCCGTAGCGGTGGGCGTGAGCGCGCATGCCGACTACAAGCGCCAGCAGGCTATCGAGCACATCACAGAACTGCTGGAGCAGCTGCACGAACAGAAGCTCGAAGAGGAGCACAGCGAACTCGACGGCTGCCGCGATGCCATCGACAAAGCCACCGCCATTCTGCTCGACCAGGGCAAGCTCGGAGTCTCCCTGGGACTGGACTCGGCAGTGCACGCCATCAACACGGCGCTGGGCGCCGCTGACCGCCGCCTCGCCCGGTGGCAGAGCGCACTCGACAAGCTGCCCGAGGGCAAGTCCGTAGAGATCAGCACGCTGGCCAAGTCGTTCCCCGGCGTCGACGAGCATGGCGGCATGTTCCGCGCCCACCTCGAACTCGCTGCCCTGGCCATTGCGCTGAAGCGGCGGGTCGTCGTCCTGCAGGCTGTCGAGCATGCCCAGGACAACCCTGACAACTTGTTCGAGAACTTTACCCGCGAGCTCAAGCGCGACCAGCAGCGCCTCGACGAACTGGAGTCGAGCATTGCCGGTGTCCTGGAACGCTTGTCGGCGCTGGAGCTGGCAGGTCCGCAAGGTCTGCGGCCCGTCTTCACGACCGGTGAAGTCGATCGCCTGATGCGCGCGGCAAACCGGATTCGCAAGCTGGGCGACGGCGTCATGGTCAACAGCCGCACGACAGACGTGGCGATTGAGATTGCCCGCAACAAGGACGGCTCCGTGGTCGTGTTCCCTGCGCTGTCCGCGTAGGCGTAGGCGCGCTCGCACTCACGTGGTGCGTGGTGCGGGGTTGCCCGAAACCTCGAACGCGATGATGGCCTACGGCCACGCGGTCGACGTAACTGAGGGTGATGCTGGCATTTGCGACCGGCCTAGCTTGGTCCGAGGTGCAATCGGGCATAGGACTCTCCAGCCCATGCTGCCTGCGAGCTGTGAGACGCAGAGAGTGCCTGCATGAAAGCTGGGCGGACGAGCCACCTCAGGGGCACAAGCGCATCCCATCAAAACAATTGCGTGTGCATATTCTCGGGGGATGATCTTGCGACGCGCGGGAACCTCAACATCAATTAGCCCTGTTGTGGCTGGTCAAAGGATCTCGTGAACGACCCACAGAGTTGCCCCACGGCGCCCGGTTCCGGGCAGGGGACATTGGCACCCGCTTCCGGCTCCCGGCCGGGGCGGGTGTTGGTCGTTGCGGTGCCGTCGGCCTGGCTTCTCCCTTCGCGGGCGTTTCGGTGGGCCGTGCTTTGGTCAGCTGATGGTGATCCTTTCTTCCTGGGGCGTGTCCGCGGTCAGGGTTCTGGTCGCGGGGTCGTAGGTCAGGGGCAGGTGTGGCAGTACCTGGTCTTCGCGCAGGTAGGCGTTGGGGGCGCGGCTGGGGGCGGGCTGGGTGGCGCTGGTGTGGCCGTGGCGGCACCGGTATCCAGGACGGTGGTGAGTCCAGTGGGACTCCATGCGTCGGCCGCAGATGCCGCAGCACAGCAGCCCCGCGAGGAGATACGTGCGTCCGGATACCGTCTCCCGGCGGGCGTGGAGGTTCTGGACGTTGATGAAGTCGGCCTCGCTGACCAGTGCCGGATGGGCGGGCCGGGCGGAGATGATCCAGTCAGCGGGGGTGTTCCAGCGCATGACGTCGTGGTGGCCGAGTGTGGTGTTGGCGGGGTCGATCAGGTCGTGGTCGGTGCGCTGACGGTTCCATACCTGGCGGCCGGTGTAGCGGGGATTGGTGAGGATGGCCCGCACTGTGTTCAGTACCCACCGCTGACGGTTACGGTGCGGGTTTCGGGTGGGGTCTGCGGCTGCCGGGCAGGGGATACCGGCGTCGTTCAGCGCGCGGGCGATACGGGCGATGCTGTGCCCGGCCAGGCGCTGGGCGAAGATCCAGGACACGATCGGCCCGCACTCGGGATTGGCATCCAGACGCTGCATGCGGACACCGCGGCGGGCAAGCGACCGGTTGGGGTGCGGACCGGCATCAACGAGGCGGTAACCGTACGGCGGGCGGCCGCCGAGATATCGACCCTGGTCGCGTGTTTGCACGGTCATCGCGGCCCGCACCCGGATCCGGGCGCGGGCGATCTCCCGCTTGGACAGGATGCCGAGCAGGATCATCAATTCCTCCTGCCCGCCGACCTGCGGGTCGACGGCTCCACCCAGTTTCGGCACCCACACCTCGACGCCGTAGTGGTCGAAGAGCGGAGCCGTGGTCGCGAACTGGTTGCCGTAGAAGGCCCGTTCACTGGAGCCGATGACAATGGCATCGAACTCCCGGTCGGGATCGGCCATCGCCGCCAGCAGCGCGGCGGCTTGGGGCCGCCGCGCCCAAGGGATGGTGCGGCTGCGGCCGGTGTCGAAGAACTCGGAGACGATCCGTGCGTGCCCGGACATCAGGGCCTGCGTGCCAAGCAGTTGCCAGGCCTGCGACGTGGCGGGGTCTTGATGGTCCTCGGTCGACACTCGGCCGTAGAACGCAAACCGCAGACCACTGGCGGACGGCATGCCGACCGCCCCGGCGACGCCATGCGTCGAGATATGGCCGTCGTCCTTGACGATGCCCTGCGCACTTGATGCCTGTGAGGCAATGAGGATTTCTAAATGAAATGATCTCGTGAGCTGACTCAGCCCAGGAGGTTCTGCGAGCCGCGATGAGTCCTGCGGTGTCCGGCGGTCGTACGGTCGAACCCGTTACTGAGGAGGACTTCTGATGCGTAGCGTGACCTATTCCATGAGCGTCTCACTTGACGGCTACATCGTTGGGCCGAACGGCTGCTTCGACTGGACGGTGCCCGACGAGGAGGTCTTTCGCTTCGCCACCGACGAGGTGCGAGAGGTCGGCGTCCACCTGTTGGGGCGACGGCTGTACGAGACGATGGTGTACTGGGAGACCGCCGACCGGGATCCATCGCTCGACTTCTCGACGCTCGAGTTTGCCGCGATCTGGAAGTCGCTGCCCAAGGTGGTGTTCTCCACCACGTTGTCGACGGTCCAGGGCAATGCCCGCCTGGCCTCCGGCGGCCTGGCGGAGGAGATCGAGCGGTTGCGAGCCGAGCCGGGAGAGGGTGACATCGCGATCGGCGGCGCGACTCTCGCCGCCGAGGCGGCCACGTTGGGTCTGATCGACGAGTACCGGGCCAGGGTCTACCCGGTGCTGGTCGGCGGTGGCGTTCCCTTCTTCCCCAGGCATGAGCGCCGGGTGGATCTCGAACTCCTCGAGACCCGCACCTTCAGCTCGAGAGTCGTCTACCTCCGCTACCGCGTGACGCGCTAGCCGTAGGACGGCGAGTTCGCCGAGCACCCTGCGGTAAGCCCACGATGGGTTTCCCGTAGCAGGGCCCGGTGCGGTGGGGAGTGGTCACGGGATCGGTCCTTCGTGTTTGGCGATTGCAGTATTGTCCCCGCCCGTGTGTAGGGGCGGGATCACGCAGTGGTGGGCGTGTGTGGGTCGGTGATGGGGGTGAAGCGGGCGGGTGCGTGGTCGATCGGGAGGTCGGGGCGCCAGGCGGTGAGGATTTGGGCGCTGCACTCGAACAGGTCCGGGGGCAGGGCGTCCAGAGGCCACCAGCGCCAGTTGCCGACGCTCTCGTCGGGCTGGTTGGTCGGTTCCCCGCGCCAGCGGGTGACGAGTGCGCCGAAGGTGATGCGGACGACGTCGTCGACCCGGTCGAGGAGCATGCCCAGGAGACGGACGTCGTCGGGGTCGGCGTAGAGGCCGGTCTCCTCGGCGAGTTCGCGTACGACTGCCTCCTGCAGCGTCTCGCCCGGCTCAACGGTCCCGCCGGGCAGCTCTCGTGTGCCCAGCCGGTGTCGGCCCAGGAGCAGGCCTTGGGGCCCGAGCAGCACGGCGCCGACGCCTACTGCGGCGCTGGCGACAGGTGGCTTCGCGGTGCGGGGGCGTGCGGTGATGCGGGCGGGTCGGTGGGCCTGGAAGAGCCGGTAGGAGGCGTGGTTGTTGTCCTGCGGCGCGTCGAGGACGGTGACGTCCTGCACGCGGAGCCCGTGCTGCTCGAGCAGGTCTTCCCACACCTCGGGTGTGAGCACCCACATGTGCACGGTGAGGTCGCCCCCGTCGGCCAGGTGCAGGATCTCCGGGCGTGGGGTGACGGTGGAGGTGGGGCCGTCGCCGGCGGAGTTGGTGTGCAGCACGGTGAAGTACAGCCGGCCTCCCGGCTTGAGGGCGGTCGCCAGGGCGGGCAGGAGCCGGTGGGGGTTGAGGAAGTGCAAGGTGCTCAGGGAGTAGATCACGTCGTACGGCGCTGCCGTGTCCAGGTGCTCGACGGCGTCGGCGTTGACCAGCCGCAGTCCCGGCACGTCGGGGTAGCGGGTGCGGGCCCGTTCGATCTGGCTGGGGGAGGCGTCGACGGCGTCCAGGTGTGCGCCGTAGGTGCGGGCGAGGTGTGCGGCGTGCCGGGCGGGGCCGCAGCCGAGGTCCAGGACGCGCAGGCCCTCGAGGTCCCCGAGGATGCCGTCCCCTGGTCCGCCGGCCCCCGGACCCCAGGTGATCTGGTCCACTTCCGTCAGGGGTGTACCGCGCCGCAGGTGGTGTGTTCCGTAGGCGTCCCAGGCGAGGCGTGTGTGTCGTTCGATGTCCAACGCGTGGTCTCCCATGTCGGGTTCAGGGGCGGAGTGCGTAGCAGCGCAGCACGTTGAGATCGGCGGTGCGTACGACGGACCAGCCCGCGGTGAGCGTCTCGGCCTCGGCGACGGTGATCCCGAGGTGCTTGCAGGGGTCGCTGTCCTCGCGGCGGCCGGCGAGTTCGGTGACGACCCAGAAGGTCCCGCCGGGTGCCAGGACCTTCCGGACGCGGTCGAGGAAGGCCGGCTTGTCGTCCATCCATCGGTAGACCAGGCGGCAGGTGACGACCGCGTACGCGCGGTTTGGCAGGGTGTTGACGTCGTCGGCGGCGAAGTCCATCAGATGCCAGGTAGGCCCTTCGCCGTGCTGGTGGCTCCGGGTTTGCCGGGCTGCCGCGGTGATGGCGCTGGGGGAGAAGTCGATGCCGGTGGTGCGGTAACCGAGCTCGTGGAGGTGGTGGGCGAGGGCGCCGTCGCCGGTGCCGATGTCGAGGGCCGGGCGTCCACGGCCGGGTCCGACATGTTCCGCCAGAAGCGTGGCCTCGGGCCTGCTGACTTCCCGGTACCGGCGTCCGCCGGCCCAGAGCGGCTCCCAGTAGTCGGCGGTGGCAGGGGTGGTCGTCATTCGGCTCCTTCGCGAGCGGGCGGGACAGCCGAGGCCGTGATCCTGGTGGGCATCGGCGGACGTTTCGGACGGAGCGCAACAGCAGGACGAGGATGCCTGAAGGAGCGCACCGAGCGCGAGGGGCGGTGCGCACGTCGAGCAGATGGGCAACCAGAACACCGGCGATCGCGACAGCGAGCGGATAGGAGCCGGCAATCACTGCAATCACCGTGGTGCTGACGGCCTGCATCTGCCCTGGAACTGCGGATGGCACAGGGCTTGCCACATCGGCAGTTCGGCCCAGTGTTGATGCTGACCGCCGTGGCCCGGTCCTACGCCGGATCGGTGGGGTGGTGTGTGTGGAGGGTGAGTCCGGTGATCCGGCCGGATTGGATGACGGGACCGTGCTGTACGCCTCCACTGATGGTGTTGTGCACGGTGCTTGGTTGTGTATCCAGCCCGCCTGCTGCCTGCCGGACGCGCGTACGCCATCCTTCAGCGATGAAGCCCGATCCAGAACCCTGGTACAGCACTTGTCGGCGATTCCTGAAAACTGGTTCTGGATCACTTTCCGTGCCGGGGCCACGGAGGGTCACCACAACCGCGATCATGAACGGCCGTGGCTGATGTACTCCTCCAGGACCTGTGGTTCCACCAGGTCGACGATGTCGTGATTGAAGGCGTCGTGTCCGACGACGAGTTGGTGGTCGTGCGGGCCCGGACGGCCGCCATACGAGTTGCGTGTCCGGCGTGTGGAACGACGTCGGCCCGGGTGCACAGCCGGTACGTTCGCCGGCTTGCCGACAGCGCGGTCGGCGGGCGTCCGGCGCTGATCGAGTTACGGGTTCGGCGGTTCCGCTGCGCTCAACAGGACTGCTCGCAGGCGACGTTCGCGGAGCAGGTCGACGGACTGACATTCCGGCATGGCAGGCGAAGCGCCGGGCTGCAGGCGGTGCTGGAGCGGGTGGCGGTGATGCTGGCCGGCCGGGCCGGTTCCCGTCTGGCCCAGGTGCTGGCCGCCAAGGTGAGCCGCTCGACCCTGTTACGGCTGATCCGCCGCCTGAAGGACCCCGAGAGCGCCATACCCCGGGTTCTCGGGATAGACGAGTTCGCGCTGCGCAAGGGCCACAACTACGGCACGATCCTGCTCGACATCGAGACACGGCAGCCCGTTGATTTGTTGCCGGACCGCACCACGGCGACGGTGGCGCGGTGGCTCGCCGAGCATCCCGGCGTCGAGGTGATCTGCAGGGACCGTTCCACCGCCTACGCTGAGGCCGGACGTCTTGGTGCCCCGGACGCAGTGCATGTCGCGGACCGGTGGCACATTTGGTCGAACCTCGCCGAGGCCATCGAGAAGACCGTCGTCCAGCACCGTGTCCAGCTGCGCGAGCCTCAGGACACCGCCACTGCCGCGACCGCCGCGGCCCTGGAGGGACTGGACCTCGACTCGGCTTCTGCGGAACCGCGGACCGCCGGCCGCCTGTCCGAACGGGTCCGTGAGCAGCACGAGGCCGTTCACGCTCTGCTCGACCAGGGCGTTCCATTGCGAGAGATCGGCCGCCGACTGGGGCTGGCCCGAAACACCGTGCGCCGCTATGCGCATGTGGCCAGCGCGGACGAACTGCTGGTCGGACGGTGGACCGGTCGCACCAGCATCCTCGACCCCTACAAGCCCTACTTGCACCAGCGGTGGGCCGAGGGCTGCACGGTCGCCCGCCGTCAATTCGAGGAGGTACGCGAACGCGGCTACCCTGGTGGCGAGAACGTCGTGAAGGTCTACGTGGCCAAGCTGCGTGCAGGCTTCCCGCCCACCCCGCCCCGCAAGGCTCCGTCCGCGCGGGATGTGACCAGCTGGCTCACCCGCCACCCCGACCGCCTCCCCAACGACCAGGCCCAACAGCTCAAGGCGATCCTGGCCCGCTGCCCCGCCCTCGACCGCACCGCCCACCACGTCCGCACGTTCGCCGAGATGATGAACGACCGCCAGGGCAAGCACCTCGACCAATGGATCGCCCAGGTCCAGGCCGACGATCTTCCCGCTCTACACACCTTCGTCACCGGCCTGGGCCAGGACCTCGACGCCGTCATCGCCGGGCTCAGCCTCCGTTACAGCTCCGGGGCCGTCGAGGGCCAGAACAACAAGATCAAGATGCTGAAGAGGCAGATGTTCGGCCGCGCCAACTTCGACCTCCTTCGCAAGCGAGTCCTCCTCACCGCGCGAGGCCGTTCATGATCGCGGTTGTGGTGACCCTCCGTGGCCCCGGCACGGAAAGTGATCCAGAACCACTTTTCGCGAAGCGTTGACAGCACTACCCTCAACGTCCGGACGCTACCGGTAGTTCGTTAATTCCGGCGGTGGCGTGGGTTGACGTCAGGTCGGGTTGGTCGTAGGCCGGTGATGGGAGTCAACTGCCTTGCTGGAGGCTGCAGATGACCGCTCGCCGTTCGTGTCCGCCCGCACCCGGTCCGTTGGAGGAGTACGCGGCCCGGTTCGACGACCTCTTCTTCAGCCTGGCTCAGCGGCGGGGTTTTCGTGAGTACCTGACCGGGCTGCTGGCGCCGCGGGAGCGGAACAAGACGATCACCTGCCTGGCAGGGGCGGAGCCGGTGACCGGCGCGGGGATGCCGGGGGTGCAGCGGCTGCAGTTCTTCCTGTCCGAGTCGCCCTGGGAGGCCGAGCAGGTCAACGACCGGCGGCTTGAACTGCTGCGCGAGCAGCAGGCGACGGCTCCGCACGACGGCGGGGTCATCGTGATCGACGACTCCGGGGACCGCAAGGACGGCACCGCCACCGCGCACGTGGGCCGGCAGTGGCTGGGCCGGTTGGGCAAGACCGACAACGGCATCGTCACGGTGACAACGGTGTGGACCGACGGCCGCGTGTACCACCCGCTGCACGCGACTCCCTACACCCCCGCCCATCACTTCGCCCGTGGCCGGTCCGATCCGGCCTTCCGTACGAAACCGCAGCTGGCCGCCGCTCTCGCGGCCCGCGGAAAGGAGGCGGGCTTCGGCTGCCGGGCCGTGGTCGCCGACTGCGCCTACTGCTACTCCGTCAGCAACGACTGGTACCTCGCACTGCGCGAGGCCGGACTGGCTTACGTGGTGGCGCTCAAGCCGCGCAACGGTGTCTGGGCCCCGGCCGACCAGCCGCACACCCCCATCGAGGCCGCCCACGCCCTGACCTGGAAGAATGCCAAGAGTCCCGGCGAGTGGACGCCAGTTGAGCGTCACTTCCGCGACGGGCACACCGAGACCTGGTGGGCCGCCGACGCCCGCCTGGGCGGCTATGGCCCCGACTCACCCTGCCGGCTGGTCGTGGCCACCACCGACCCAGCCCGGCTGCCGGAGAAGGCCACCTGGTACCTGGCCACCAACCTGCCTCATCCCGATGCAGCCCACGCCGCCACCAGCCCGCACCCGCCCGCCGACCTCGCCGAGATCGTCCGCCTCTACGGACTGCGGCCGTGGATCGAGCAGAGTTACAAGCAGGTCAACGACGAACTCGGCTGGGCCGACTTCCAAGTCCGCTCCGACCGCGCCATCCGCCGCCACCAGACCCTGGTCAACTGCGCTTTCTCCTTCTGCTGGGACCAGTGGTTCGCCCCACCCGGACCACTGGATACCAGCGCGCCGGACCCCTGCCCCGACGGCGGGCCCGAGAGGGGGATCAACCGAACCCCACCAGCCCCAACAGCCTTGCTGGCCCAGGGCCTTACGAGCCATCCGTTTCTGGCTCACCCCCGCCATCACCCTCAACCGGTGGTGGCGAGCCTGGACGGACAAGGACCCACCCTCCGAGCTCCAGGCCCTGATCGACGCAGTCACCACCGGACACGGCATTGATCTCTACCGCCGGATTTAACGAACTACCGGTAGAAATCTTTAACGGCTGCGTCCGGGCCCGTGGTCACTTCCGTCGGAGGCCGCCGCGTTGAAGTGCGTCTCCATGGCGCTGATGAGCCTGGATCCGACCGGCAAGGGTCGGCGCCGCTGGACAAGCCGCTGGAAGGCGGCGTTGAA
Organism: Streptomyces sp. NPDC001634; assembly: GCF_040298185.1. Classification (NCBI taxonomy): domain Bacteria; kingdom Bacillati; phylum Actinomycetota; class Actinomycetes; order Kitasatosporales; family Streptomycetaceae; genus Streptomyces; species Streptomyces sp. NPDC001634. The sequence continues at coordinate 74,539 of NZ_JBEOZU010000035.1, forward strand.
CGCCTTCCAGATCGCTTTCGAAGGCCACACTCCCACGAGCCACTGACACCTCTACAACCAAGATCAGCCGTTGAATTGACACAACCCGCTGAGACGGCGACAGACCTAACGGAGTCCTGTTAGTCATACTCCCCGGTATGGCTGTGGTGATGGTTGAGGCCCTTGCTTAAGTGCTTGTCCCGGTCGGCCTTGCCGCGGTCCCGGGCGGGAGTGGTGTGCTGGTCCCGGCCGCGGGCACGCCCACGGGATGCGTGCGGTTCCAGACCGCCTCGGCCGTCGCGTGGTGCCTCCGTGCCGTTGTACGTGGCAGGCGTGCTCGTGCCGGTGGGAGTCGTCGCGGCAGGCGGAGTCGGGTTGTGCTGCGTGCCGGGTGAACTCCGAGGAAGCCGTGCCGGGTGGTGGGGGAGCAGGGGCAGGTGGAGTCCGGCATGGTCGGCGGCGACCGCGACACCGCCGAAGGCAAGGGCGGCGAGTGCGGCAGCAGCGGCTGCCCGGATGGCGCGGCGCCACACGGTAGGAGCGGGGTTCCCGGCCGCGCGGAATTCCGCGACGGCCGCGTCCTCGCCGGCCAGCGCGTCGGCAGGGTCCGGTGTTGCCGCTGCCGTGAGGAGGGCCGCCAATGGGTCCTCGGCTGGACCTTCGCCGCGCGCTGCTGCGTCCAGGAGGTGTTCGGGGTCGTCGGCGGCCGGGGCTCGGCTGATGGGGTTCGGTCGGATGGGATCTGAGGGGATGTCGCTCATGTTGCCTCCCCCAGGGTCTTGGCTGGAGATGCTAGCGCAATCGTGGGTCGTGACGGTCCGCGGGAGTGGTCACTGGAGGCCTTGGGGGCTGGTTGCAGTCTTCGGGCGAGATTACGCAGTCCCCGGTGGGCGGCGGTGCGTATCGCGTCCGGCCGTTTGCCCAGTATTTTCCCGGCGGACGGGGCGGACAGTCCGACGACGACGCGGAGCAGGATCGCTCGCGCCTGGTCCGGGGGCAGCTCGGCGATGAGGGAGAGTGCGGAGGCGGTGGAGATACTGTCGACCGCCTCCCGCTCGGTGTCGTTGCCTGCGGCCTGATGCGGCATGTCCTCGATGGGCAGCGGGGTACGGGGCCGGCGTCGTCGCAGGTGGTCGACTGCGCGGTGGTGGGCGATGGTGGCTGCCCAGGCGCGGAACTCGTCCCCGCCGCCGCGGAAGCAACGCATGTCGCGGGCGATTCTGGCCCAGGTTTCGGAGGCGACGTCTTCGGCGTCGGCGTGGCCGACCAAGGCGCGGAGGTAGTTCAGCAGCCGTGGTTGGACGGCTCGGTAGAGGTGGCGGAAGGCGTCCTCGTCGCCGGCTCGGGCGCGCTCCACGGTGGCGTCGAGTGCATCGCCGGTCGGGCTCGGTCTGCCGGAGTCGGGGTCCTGATCCCTGCTGCCGCGCCCCTCAGGCATTGGCACCGTTGTTCGTGCCGATGGGTGTGTGGCACGTGGCCCGGCCGAACTTGCCCAGCGCCGAAGAGCTGTTGACGCGTCGTCCGTCGATGGCGATGGAGCAGGTGGCCTGCCCGCCCTGCTGGCCGAGAACAAGGCTGAGAGTCACCTCTCGGCGGCCGGTGGGGGCTTGGACCGTGGTGTGCCAGGGCAGGGCGGCGTGGGCGCTTTTGCCGCCTGTGGACGTGGACCAGTTGACGTCTGCGGTGCCGCGGCCGTCGACCGTGAGCGTGACGGCGTGTGGGGCGTCCAGACCGGTGGCCTTGGCGGGCCGTGGGGTCTCGCTGCAGCTGGTCAGGCACAGCGCGGGAACGAGGAGCAGGAGTGCGCCGGTCCGGGTGGGACGTCTGCGGGTCGATGCGGCCATGGCCGTTCTCCGTTCGGTGAAAGGGCGGATGGAAGGGCGAGAAGTGCGCATCGTTGATCTTGGGAGCGATGACCGGAGGAGTTATACAACGCCCGTTCGGCTTTGCTGTAGAGGCCCAGTTGCAGCTTTTGCCGGGACTGTGCGGGCAATTGGGGGCGATGACGGCCATCTCGCGACCTATCTTGTGATGTGGATCACCATCCTCGGTGTGGGTGTCACGATCTCAGACCCCGTTGCGGTGCTCGGAGTTGGTGGGCGCGAACGGCGCGGTCACCAGCCACCAGAGGGGTGTTGGTCGATGCACCGGTTGAAACGGCTTGCTGCCTGCATGGCGGTGTCGGCTGTGTTCGCGACGGGGATACCGCAGTCGGCGTCCGCGGCCGAGCACGCCGTCGCCGTGCAGGCCTCGACTTCGGGGTCTGGGCCGCACCATGGCTCGAACTACAGCTGGTGGGATCCGCGCAGCTGGTTCAAGGACGACGACAAGAGCGTCAAGGCCGAGTCGACCACGTTCAAGTGGTCGCGGCCGAAGGGTCGCTCGACTCCGCGTGTGCATGTCGATCCGCATGCCCGGCGTATCGCGGAGCTGACGAGGCGGCGGACGGCGAACGAGTCGTTCTACCGACTTTCCGACGGCCGGGTGCAGGAGGTCGTCTCCGCCGTCCCGCTGCACTACCGCGATGCGCACGGGGCCTGGCAGACGATCAGGACGGCGGTCAGGCCGGTGTCCCACGGTGCGTTCTCCGTGGGCAGTGAGGCCAACGCGTTCCACAGCTACTTCTCCGGCCGTGCCTCGTCACTGGTCCGCATAGAGCAGGGCTCGAGCTTCGTGCAGCTGGCCGCTGACGGCGCCCACACCAGGGCGCCGAAGGTGTCCGGGGACACGGTGGCGTATCCGGGTGCGTTGCCCGGTGCAGACCTTCGTTACCAGGTCGAGCCGGGCGGGCTGAAGGAGAGCATCGTCCTGGCCAAGGCGCCCACGGCCGCGACGGCTTACTCGTTCACGTTGAAGGTGAGCGGGTTCACCCCGCGGCAGCGCCGTGACGGGTCGATCGCCTTGACGGGCGGCGAGGCGGGCCGAACCGCGTTCGTGATCCCCGCGCCTTATATGTCCGACTCGAGGGCTGACGCCTCGTCGCCTTATGGGACGGCGTACTCCACGAAGGTGTCGCAGTCGATGCGCTGGGATGCCAAGTCGGGCATGCTGCGGATCACGATCCGGCCCAACGCGTCGTGGCTGGCGGATACGCACCGGCGGTATCCGGTGGTGATCGACCCGACGATCCTGGTGGCGCCGACGCCGTCGCAGGCGTCGAACGTGATGATCTCCTCGGACGGGCCGGCCACCAACTACGGCACCAGTTGGCGGCTGTCGGTCGGTACCACGGCGACCGGTGCTTCCCGTGCACTGATCAAATTCCCGTTGCCGTCTGTGCCGGCCGGCACGACGATCACGTCCGCGTCGCTGAACCTGTACTACGACCAGACGCACACCACTGCGGCCAACGCGGTGCCGCTGGAGGCGCATGCGGCGACGGCCGCCTGGGACCCGACGACCGCGACCTGGAACAGTGCGAACGGCATCACGGGCGCGCTGGCCGGCACGGCGACCAAGGCCGCCTACACTCAGGACGTGTGGAACTCCTACTCGGTGACCTCCACCGTGCAGGGCTGGCTCAATGGAACTTCGCCGAACTACGGGTTCGTGGTGAAGGCGGCGAACGAGTCGGCGCTCTCCCAGGGCGGCCCGCGGTACGAGGGCAGCATCTACTCCTACGGCGGTGAGACCGCCAACTACCCCCAGCTGGTGGTCACCTATGGCGTGCCCGGGGTGACGCTGAACCCGCCGTCGGTGATCCACTCCACTGGCGCCGAGCTGTCCTGGAACACCTACACCAACAACACCGGTAGCTCGGCAAACGACATCGTTGAGTACCAGGTGCACCGCAGCGTGTACCAGACCTTCACTCCCTCCGCCTCCACCGAGGTCGCCCCGGTCGCGGCCGGGACGACGAGCTTCGTGGACACCACCGCGCAGCCCACACCGACCTCCAGCAGCGACCCGTACGGCAACGCCTACTACTACATGGTGGTCGTCAAGACTGCCTCCGGTGCGCTGATCCCGGCACCGACCCAGCTGGTCCGGCTGCCGAAGGCCGGACTGACCACGGTGATCCTGCGCGGCGGGTCGGCCACGACGCTGTCCTCGGCGAAGCCGACCACGGTGCTCAACACGCTCTCGGACGGAACGTCATCGGTGCCGCAGCAGTGGCTGGAGGTCGGCGACAACTCCTCCACCTACGGCAACGCGCGGACCGTGTTCGACTTCGGGGCGCTGCCGTCCACAATCCCGTCCACCGCGACGATCATGGACGCGCACCTGAAGGTGTGGCAGGAGCAGACCACCACGGGAACCTCCGGGGCCGTCTACGAACTGCACGCGCTGAACCGCAGCTTCACCCAGTCGCAGGCCACCTGGAACAACGCCAACTCCACCACCGCGTGGACAACCGCCGGTGGTGACTACAACGCCACCGCGGACGGCACCATCTCCGGACTGACGAACGATCCGAACCGGCAGAAGTTCGACGCCACCGCGATCGTGCAGGGCTGGGTGAACACCCCCAGCTCCAACCACGGCCTGGAGGTCAAGCTCGCGAGCGAGGTTTCGACGGCACCGCAGGAGCGGACCCTGTTCGCCGGGCCCAACACCGCCGAGCCGGCGCTCGCGCCCCAGCTGGTGGTGACCTACCTGGACGCCACCACCGACTCCACGTACTACGCTCCGATCACCCCGACCAAGATGGTTCCGGGCACCACCTACACCGTGCCGGTCACCATCAACAACACCACGTCCTCGACCTGGTCGGCCTCCAACGAACAGCTCACCTACCACTGGACCCTGCCCGACGGAACAGACGTCACCAACACCAGCAACCAGCTGGCGACCGCACTGCCGTCGGACATGACGCCCGGCGCACAGCAGACGCTGAACGCCCAGGTCACCCCGCCGACCCCGACGGACACCAACGCCAAGGGCGCGTTCACTCTCGCCTGGGACATGAAGAACACGTCCACCGGCTCGTACCTGTCCAACAGCGGGGGCATCGGCTCGCTGAGCCAGGCCACCGGCGTGGAGGAGCCCGGCTCCAATCAGCTGGGCCTGGAGAAGTTCTACCAGTACACGACCCGGGCCACAGGTGCCGGATCCGCGCTCTACACCAACGATTCCTCCGGTAACACGGTCTGGAACTACAACGCCTTCTCCAACCCGTCCCGCGGCTTCGCGACGTTCGCGCGGATGTCGTACAACTCGCTCGACACCACCGACTCCACCCTCGGCTACGGCTGGTCGCTGCAGACCTCCACGCCCACCCGGCTCGGCACGCCGCTGGACTTCCACCCCAACCCGAACCCGACCGAGGTCACCATGACCGACGGCGACGGGACGTCCCACGTATGGACGTGGAACTCGAGCACCAGCACGTGGACGTCGCCGCCGGGCGTGCATCTGTATCTGCAGCAGTTGGCGTCGTGCGGGCCGCAGATCACCAACTCCCGTGCATGGGAGATGACCCGGCCGGACCGCACCCAGTTCTTCTACGACTGCGAGGGCTTCCCGACCGCGGTGGTGGACAAGAACGGCAACGAGGCCGACTTCACCTACAGCTCGCGCAAGTCGGAGAACAAGCCGGAGGAGTTCCTCTCCTACATCACCGACCCGACGGGCCGTAAGACGCTGACGGTCAACTACTACAACAAGGGTGACAACTACAGCTACATCGACTCGACGGGGAACCTGGTCAGTGACACCAACCTGACCAACCCGAAGATCATCGACCACATCAAGTCACTGGTGGACATCTCCGGCCGTGAGATCGACTTCTACTACACCACCCAGGGCCTGATGGCCCGCATGGTCGACGGCGCCGGCAACTCGGCCGCCAAGACGTTCAACTTCACCTACGACGCCACCCAGGGCAACAAGAACGTCAAGCTCACCCAGGTCACGGACCCCCGTGGTCACGCGACGCAGATCTCGTACTACGACCCGTCGACCGACCCGAAGTTCCACTGGTGGACGCAGAACGTCACCGACCGCCTGAACCACACCACCGGCTTCTCCTACACCGAACCCGGCGCGATCTCCGGGGCCCAGGTGCAGACCGCGATCACCGACGCCGACAACCACACGACCACGAACCAGGTCGACTCCACCGGCCGCCTGATCCAGTCGGTCAACGCCCTCAACCAGAAGACCACGCTGGCCTGGGACGCGGACAACAACGTCACGTCGCTGACCGAGGACAACGGCGCCCAGACCACCTGGACCTACGACCCGAACACCGGCTACCCGCTGTCCAAGAAGGACGCGCTGGCCAACAAGAACAACACGGCCGCCGAGACCTACACCTACCAGACGTCGCTGTCCGGCCACATCGCCGACATCACCGACAAGACCAGCCCGGCGGGCCGTCACTGGCACTTCGCCTACGACACCAACGGCAACCTGACGTCGGTCCAGGACCCCAACGGCACCAAAGCCGGCTCCGGCTACACCACCAGCTACACGTACGACGCGACCGGTGAGCTGCTGACGGCCACTGACGCCAACAACCACACCACCACCTACTCCAACTACGACCCCTCGGGTTACCCGGACACCAGCAAGGACCCGCTGGGCAACACCACGACAGCCGTCTACGGCCCGCGCGGCGAGGTCACCTCGGCCACCGACGCCCTCGGCCACACCACCACCCAGAACTACGACGTCTTCGGCCGCCCCCTGGACGGCAAGACCCCCAAGGACCAGGCCAACGGCGTCTACATCACCACCCCGGCACCGGTCTACGACGCCAACGACAACATCACCCAGAAGACCGCGCCCAACGGCGCCGTCTCCACTGCCGTCTACGACGCGAACGACCAGGCGACGTCCTCGACGCTGCCGCAGGACACCTCCACCTCGCCGACCCGTACCACGACCTACACCTATGACGCGGTCGGCAACCAGCTGACCGTGACGACTCCGGACGGCAACGTCTCGGGTGCGCAGGCGGGCTCGTACACGACCACGACCGCGTACGACGCGGCGAACGAGCCGGTCACGGTGACCAACGCGGCCGGGAAGAAGACCACCACGTCCTATGACGACGTGGGCAACAAGACCCAGGTCACCGACCCGCTGACCCACACCACCAAGACCGCCTACGACCTGGACCACCGACCCACCACGGTCACGGACGCCGCGAACTACACGACCTCGACGGCGTACGACCTGGACGGTGCGCAGATCTCGACCACCGACCAGAACGGCAACACCACGCTGTACACCAACGACCAGGACGGCCGCGTCACCCAGGTCCAGGTCCCGCACACCAGCTCCGGCGGGACGATCACCTACGACACCACGCAGTACCAGTACGACCAGGTCGGCAACAAGACCGCGACGATCTCGCCGCGTGGTGTGGCCTCCGGCATCGCCAACGCCTACACCACCAAGACCAGCTACGACGCGGACAACCGCAAGAGCGCCGAGTTCGGGGCGTACAACCCGAATGACTCCACCTACAACACCGCGCCGGAGACCGACTACAGCTACGACGCCGCCGGCCGTCTGACCAAGGTGACCGCCCCGCCGTCCGGAGGGAGCACGGTCAACAGCGTCACCACGACCTCCTTCTGGGACAACGGCTGGACCAAGTCGTCCACCGACCCGTGGGGGATCACCACCAGTTACGACTACAACGCGCTTGGGAAGCAGACCTCGCGCACCATCACCTCCGCGGGCGGCTCCTCCTCGCGTACGCAGGGATGGGGCTACTACCCGGACGGCAAACTGCAGTCGCACACGGACAACGGAGTGCCCGTCGGCCTGCAGGTGGAGATGGTCGACAACTCCGACGCCCAGAACACCGGCAGCACCGGCACCTGGTCGGCCGCGACCAACGGCACCGGCTACCAGGGCTACAACTACCGAACCCATGCGGCTGGTTCGGGCACGGACGCCTTCACCTGGAACCTCAGCATCCCCGAGGACGGCACCTACCAGGTCTACGCCCAGTTCCCCGGCGTGACCGGGGCCGCGACCACCGCGCAGTACACCATCAACTACAACGGCGGCTCCGCCACCTCGACGGTCGACCAGACCAAGAACACCGGCACCTGGGTCTCCCTGGGCTCCTACTCCTTCACCCAGGCGGGTACCGGCCAGAAGATCAGCCTCGCCCAGAACGCCGGCGGCACGGTGGTCGCGGACGCGATCAAGGTGGTCCGGAACAACTCCGGTGACACCCAGCCCAACCCGAAGTCCTTCACCTACACCTACGACCCCAACGGCAGCCTCACCGACCTGGCCGACAACTCGCCGGGTGCGCAGTTCAACGACTACGCCTACACCTACGACGGCCTGAGCCGGCTCACCCAGCTGCAGGAGAAGCTGTCCGGCACGGTCAAGCACACCACCGGCTTCACCTACGACGACGCGGGCAATCCGCTCAGCGAGACCCACGACGCGTCCAGTGCGAGCTACACCTTCGACGTCCGCAACCTGCTCAGCCAGGTGGTCAACAAGGAGACCTCCACGGACAGCGGGAAGACGACCAGCTACACCTACACGCCGGCGCTCAAGGTCGCGACGGAGACCAAGGCCAACGGCAACGTGGTGACCAACGCCTACAACCTGGACAACTCACTGGCCGGTTCGGTGGAGAAGACCTCCGGCGGCACGGTGGTCGCCCAGCACACCCTGACCTACGACCCCAACGGCAACCAGACCCAGGACGTCTCGGTCACCCAGAACGCCGACAACAGCAGCGCCAGTCTCAACCGCACAGCCACCGACACCTACACCCCGCGCGACCAGGTCGCCTCGGTCACCAACTCCGACGGCAACAACAACCAGAGCTACACCTACGACCTGGCCGGCAACATCACCTCGCAGACGGTCGGCGGCACCACCACGACCAACGTCTACGACCGCAACCGGCTGCTGACCGCAACCGCGGGCGGAACCACAGCCGACTACAACTACGACCCCTTCGGCCGCACCGACACCGTCACCGCCGTCGGCACCGTCATCAATCGCTACACCTACGACGGCTTCGACCACATCGCCAGCGAGGCCAAGTACACCGGTTCCGGCACGGTCACCACCAACTACACCTACGACCCGTTCGACCGCACGGTCTCCCAGACCGACAACGCGGGTTCCTCCAACGCCAAGACCACCAACTTCGACTACCTGGCCACCTCAAAGTCCCTGGCCGACGAGTCGGTGGGCGGCACGGTCACCAAGAGCTACCAGTACGCCTCCACTGGCGAACGCCTGGACCAGATCGTCCACAACACCGACGGCACCGAAACCCCGACCTACTACACCTACAACGCGCACACGGACGTCCAGGCCATCACCGGCGCGAACGGCAACACGACGGCGACCTACGGCTACACCGCCTACGGCAAGGACGACACCAGTCAGGACACCGGCGTCGACAAGGGCACCGGAACCGGCGCCACCGGGACGACCGCTGCCACCCCGTACAACGTCTACCGGTTCAACTCCAAGCGCATCGACGGCGACACCGGCAACTACGACATGGGGTTCCGAAACTACGACCCCAGCATGAACCGCTTCCTCACCCGCGACATGTACGAGGGGGCGCTGGCCGACAGCGGAATGACGACCGACCCCTTCACGGGTAACCGGTATGCGTTCGGCGGCGGCAACCCCCTCAGCAACATCGAAGTCGACGGCCACATGTTGATCGACGACAACGGCTGCTCGGGGACCGTTGCCGGAATAGAAGCCTGTGAGGCCCGCCAGGATTCCAGCCAGTCGGGCACCGCACCCGGCGCCGGGAAGTACTACACGAACGACACCCCGATCACCATCCCGACGGAGAACAAGGAGGACTACCGTCCGTACGACTCCTCGTCGTGGTGGCAGGACCTGCTGGACATGGACCACGACCAGGACCTTCTCGACATCATGTCGGTGGGCTCCGAAGCGCTGAGGCACGGCTACGGCTACACTGACGCCGCCAATCTGCTGGATCACTGGCTCGACGGTTCTGGCACCGCGTACCAGATCGACCCGAAGAAGATGATGAACGACGTCGGAGGATTCAAGGCCAAGGTGGATGAAGCGGTCGCCAAGGGGCTTGCCTCGGGCGATGGGAACTTCAACACCGGATGGCAGTCGAGCAGCGTCGCCAGGAATGAGAAGGAACACGGCGACAAGGGCCCCGCGGTGCAGAACTGGTGGTACGCGCTGAACGGCTACCAGTACGACGTGAGCGGTACCTCCACAGCCGTTGACGGGACGACCGTGGAAACGATCACGGTGAATGTCTTCAAGCGTTACAACTGGGGCAATGTCGCGGGGGGCGAACCGCGCGGCAACGTCGGCCCTGGACACCTGATCGAACAGAACGACCTGGCTCAGCTCAACGCGGACGGAATGGCCCAGGACTACAACGTCTGGGGTTCCTACAGCTACACCCTGGGGGGCTGACATGAGCGACTGGCACCCCCCTCGCCGCGAGACGGCCGGCGGGAACTCGCGGGCCTCGCGGGCCTGGCGCTCAGCAGGCACGGCCATGGCCGCAATGCTGGTCCTCGCCACGGCGGCCTGCCAGAGTCAGCACAAGAGTTTCCCAGGGGCGCTCCAGGGCCAGGACACGGATGTCAGCGCAACGGAGGCGTTCGACCACTACGGCATCAAGACGCCGCCTTCAGTGCGGAGCCTGCGCTATTCCGCACTGTCGTCGGATGACACCTACCCTCTGGTCGCGCTCTTCGCGGTCGACTGCGGGGACGTCCCGGCGTTCGTTTCCCGAAGCTCACTGCGCCGGGTGTCGTACGCACGTTCCGACACTTCCGACGTCGATGTCTTCGCCAAGCGCTACGGCTGGGTCAGCCCGACGTCGGACGACAGTTGGTATGAGCGGGACTTCGGCCGATACCAGATGATCGAGGCGCTTGTCCACCAAGCGGCAGGGAAGTGCACGGTGTACCTGACCGCGTAATCCATGAACGTCTCGGGCCGCGCCATTCACCCTGGCGCGGCCCGCAGGCGTTCTGCGGCTCATGGCTCCCACGGATTGGATGGTCGGTTTCAGGTGTCTGTCGGCTCTGTGCTCGTCAATGCCTCCGTTGTCGTGTCGGTCGTTGCGTCTTTGGCGGTGGCACCGAGGACCATTCGTCGTCGCACGGGGGAGGCCCCTGGCATTCGTGCCGTGCGCGCGGCTTCCATCGGTCCGGGAATCGCACTGATCGCCGTCGCCCTGCTGATCTACTTGAACCAGGTGTTGTTCACCGTGTATGTCGTGCGTGTACACGGTGGAGATGCGTCGTTCATAGCGCGGTACCTGCCGGACGGCTGGTTCGCGTTGGCCGACAGGAATCCGCTGATTCGGTGGCTCGCGGAGCACTTCCCCGCACCGGAGCTCCTCGCGCCCTCGGTGCTGCGAGTGCAGGCGTTCCTGGAACTGCCCTTCGTGCTGCTCGCGTTCGCGACGGTGCTGCGCTGGCTGGACCGCGGCCTGTACCGGAGAGTGGCCCGTTCACCGCTGATCTGGCTCGCGGCAGCCTCTTACACGGCGGTGTTCTGTGCCGCCGAGTGGGATCTACGCAATCCCTACACGATCGAGGACATCGCCATCAGGCTGGTTGCGGCAGTGGTGACGCCGCCCCTCATCATGGCGCTCGCCGACCGGGAACGCGAGGACAGCCCGCCGGTGTCCGTGTCCGGGCTCCTGCTGTTCGGTGCTTCGCTGTGGGGACTGGGGCATTTGGTACTGGTTGTCTACGACACCGCACTGCTGTACAACCTGGGAAAGCTCCGGGCTGAGCTGCCGGGGGCGGCAGTGGCACTGGCCGTGCTCGTGGCGGTACGGGCAGCCGCGTCCAGGTTTCCCGGGCATGCAGCTGTCGGCGCAGCGGTGACGACCGTCGGGAGTGGGCTGCGTTGGTCGCTGGCGTTGTTCTTCGTACCCGCCCTGGCAGTGCGCTACGGGGTGAATTTCGGCAGCCCGCTGCTGGCGGCAGCGGCGGGAGGTTGCGTGCTGCTCGTGGCTGCCGTACGTGCCGTACGCGAAGGGCTGGGCGATCGGCGGCTCCTGCGCAATCCCGAGCGCCTGTCCACGGGGGTCGGGCAACTCGGCTTCGCCGCCGCCGCAGGGTTCGTTGCCGCATACGCGGCCGTCCACTGGGCGACCGACACCTATTACGAAGCCGCTTTGCTGAGAGCCATGTGCGTATTCCTCATCACGGCGATCGCGGTCTGTGCTGTCACCGATGAGATTCTGCACAGAATGATGCGGAAGAGTTCACTGTCGAACGGTGAGGCGTGATGGCAATGCCGGGGGCAGTAGTACCGTGCCTGCTTGTGGCCACGGTTCTGGCGCGGCTGAAGGCGCGTCGGATCCGTAGGCGGCGGGCTCGCCTTCCGGTGGAACAGGGTCTTTCCGACCTCCATTCGTCAGCGGCCGCAAGCGCCTGACCGGGCTGTCGGTTCGCTCTGTCCGGTGTGAGAGGGATACAGCGGTGGACACGGAGCGGACGGGTCAGGCGCTCACCGACGAGTCCGGCGGTGAGGCCGGTCCCCGGTGCGGGCCGGCCGGGCGGCCCCGCGGCAACGGCCGGCCCCGCCGCACCTGGCTGAGCTGGACCCGGCGGATCGCGCTCGGCCTGCTCCTCGCCCTCCTCGTGCCCACGCTCGCCGTCGCGGGTACCCTCCGGCTGAACTACGCGGGCGACCCGGCGCCGGGGACGTACACCCGGAACCGGGACGCTCTGTGGCTCGGCCACGCCTGGGTCGACGGACGCAAGCGCGACACGGACCTGGATGCGCTCGAGCGCCGCCTGCGCGGCACCGGAATCCGCGACCTGTACGTGCACGCGGGCCCGTTGGAAGACGACGGCACGCTCCCCGAGTCCGCCTACAAAAACGCGCGCTGGCTGATCAATGCCGTACACCACGAGCTACCTGGCGTACGCGTCCAGGCCTGGCTCGGCGACGAGCTCGCGAGCGAGGGACCGGTCGGCCTGCGACTGGAACGGCAGGCGACACGGGCTGCCGTGGTCCGTTCCGCCCGCCAGGTCCTGGCGGGCGGGTTCGACGGCGCCCATGTCGACCTCGAGCCCCTGCACTCGGGCGACCGCGACTACCTCGCCCTCCTCGATGCTTTGCACCGCGTCACCAGGGCCCACCACGTCCCGCTCTCGGTGGCAGCCCCCCAGATCGACCCCGTCCCCGCACTCCACTCCTTGGCGGGCGGTCTCACCGGACATCCCAAGTGGTGGTCTCAGCAGTACTTCGGCCAGGTCGCGCGCCGGGTCGACCAGATCGCGGTGATGTCGTACGACACGGCGATGCCCCTCCAGAGCCTGTATGGAGGCTATGTCGCCCAGCAGACATCTCTGGCTCTCGAAGTCACCCCACCCTCGACGGACCTGCTGATCGGCCTGCCCTTCTACCACGAGGACGACATCGGCCACCACGCGTCCGCCGAAACGGTCACTGTCGCCGTCCGCGGCGCCCGCCTGGGCCTCTCCCGCACGGACGCGGACCGCACCCACTGCGGCGTCGCTCTCTATGTGGACTTCGCCGCGACCGCGGCGGACTGGGCGGCGTACCGCGAGCGCTGGGTACATCGACTCAACGGCTGATCGTAGAGGGAATGTGATTGTCGATTGAGGCTCTGGCTGTGATCAGGTTGGGTTCGACACCTGGAGCAGCCCTTGTGCCACCACGACCGTATCGTCAGTGGTCAACTCGCCCCTCGGACACAACGATTGACGATACGGTGACGAGGGCCTCGACCTTACGGTCGCGGTCCTCGTTGCGTTTTCGTAGCTGATAGCGATGCCCAGGGCGTCGTAGAGCGGGCCTTTCATCTCGACGGCGGCAGTCTGGATGCGCTGTGCAATATCTCCAAGACTCTCAGTGATCTCCCGGAGCTGGCGCGTGTCGAGCGGGGATTGCTTCTTCCGGGTGACGGCGGAGTGCGCGTCGAGCTTCTTCTGCGCCGCGTCCTTGTCCCGCTGGGCCTCGTTGATCCACTGGGTGACGACGGCGGGGGTCGGCTCCGGAGTCGAGGGCGGCCTGGTAGCGGGCGAGCCGCCGCTCGCACTCCTTGATCGCCTGGCGTGCTTGGGTCTGCTCGGGGGTCTGGGACTGTGCGGTGCTTGCTGCGGCGCTCGCGTGGGTGAGCGCTTCGATGGTGGCGGAGAGCCGGTCCGGGGCGAAGGCCCGGGCGATCCACTCATCCAGGGCCTGGCACAGGATGTCTTCTCTCAGGTAGACGGTGCGCGGGTGGGTGAGGTCGGGATAGAGGGCGGCTTCTTCCTCTTTGAACTCGCAGCGGCAGTAGACGTGGCTGCGGATGGTGGCGGGCTGCATTTTGCGCCCGCATAGGCTGCACCGGACCCGGCCGCGCAGAGCGTAGGGGCGCGCGCCCCGCTTGCCGGCGCGCTGTGTGCGCACGGTGCGGGCGGCATCGAAGAGATCGGTGCTGATGATCGCTTCGTGGGCGGGCTCGATGGAGTGGCTCCACTCCTCGACGGGGTTGTGCGTCATGTGGGTGCGGTGGCCGAGGGTGACATCGTCGACGTCGAGGAGGCGTTCTTCCTAGCGTTGCTTGTTCCAGACCTCGTGGCCGGTGTAGCGGAGGTTGAGGAGGATGGCGCGTACGGCGCCCTGCTGCCATGCGGTCTTCTTACGGTGGGGATTGCGGGTGGCGTCATGGGCGGAGGGGCAGGGGATGCCTTCCCGGGTGAGCTGGGCGGCGATGGCGCTGTAGCTCATGCCCTCCAGTACAGACGGAAGAACCGCAGCACGACGGGTGCGGCGGCGGGGTCGGGCTCGAGCTTGTGGATGCGCTGACCGGTGGCGGCCTTGGACGGGTTGGGGTGGGGGCCTGCGTCGGCGATCCGGTAGCCGTAGGGAGGCCGCCCGTCGAGGTAGCGGCCTTGGAGCTGGCCCTGGGAGCTCATGGCCCGGCTCACGCCATGGCGATCTGGTTGACGGAGAGGAGGATCTCGATGGGGCCAGGCTCCTCACGCTACCGCGCGGTGGTCGCCCGTCGTCCTACGATGAGTGAAGATCACATGCGAAGGGAGCGTGAAATGATCTTCATCACGGCCAAGTTCCGGATCAAGCCGGAGTACGCGGAGAGGTGGCCCGAGATCTCCCGTGAGTTCACGGAGGCCACTCGCAGTGAGCCCGGCTGTCTGTGGTTCGACTGGTCGCGCAGCCTCGACGATCCGACCGAGTATGTGCTCGTAGAGGCGTTCCGGGACGGTGACGCCGGTACCGCGCATGTCCAGTCCGACCACTTCAAGTCGGCACAGCAGACCCTGCCACCCCACCTGGTCGAGACGCCGCGAATCGTCAACGCGGCCCTGGAGCAGGATGACTGGTCCCTGCTCGGGGAAATGGCAGTCAAGGGCTGACGGAGTCGCGGAGGGGCAGGGAAACACGACTGCCGCGTTCTCCCGCGCCGGGACATGTCACTCACCGCCACCATGTGCGTGCGGTGCCAGGGCCTCGCCCACCGCCTCGCCGGAAGACAGTGGATCCACGTCGCCATCCGGCGTGTCTCGGCCCACCTCTGGCCAAGACACCCGGGTCGCCGGGGCACGAGGCCGGCCGGCGGCTGGGTAACCCTGTCCGGGGTACGTTCAGCAGGAGTAGGCAAGTGCTGTTGCCGGGGCCCACGAAATGATCTGATGAAAGTCCCTGCCAAGCGTCGCTCCGGTAACCGCCCGGGTGCCGAGCCTGCGGCAGACCATGGTGCGCCTGCACCGGGCCGTGTCGACTGCCTCGCGCATGACAACAAAGGACTGCCCCTATGGAATACCGTCATCTTGGCCGCAGTGGTCTGGTCATCAGCGAGATCGCCTACGGGAACTGGCTGACCCATGGCTCGCAGGTGGAGGCGGACGCGGCGACCGCGTGCGTGCGCGCGGCGCTGGACCTCGGCATCACCACCTTTGACACGGCCGATGTCTATGCGGCAACGCGTGCCGAGTCGGTGCTGGGCGATGCGCTGAAGGGCGAGCGCCGTGAGGGGCTGGAGATCTTCACCAAGGTGTACTGGCCGACCGGGCCGGGTCGCAACGATCGGGGGCTCTCCCGCAAGCACGTCATGGAGTCGATCGAAGGGTCGCTGCGACGCCTGCGGACCGACTACGTGGACCTGTACCAGGCGCACCGGTACGACGTGGCCACGCCGCTGGAGGAGACGATGGAGGCGTTCGCCGACATCGTCCACTCCGGCAAGGCCCACTACATCGGCGTTTCCGAGTGGCCCGCGGAGGAGATCCGGCGTGCTCACGCGCTGGCGCGGGAACTGCACATCCCTCTGGTGTCCAATCAGCCCCAGTACAACGCCTTGTGGCGGGTGATCGAGGGGGAGGTCGTGCCCACCTGCGAGGAACTGGGCATGGGTCAGGTGGTGTTTTCTCCGATCGCGCAGGGTGTGCTGACGGGCAAGTACGAGCCCGGTCGCCGGCCCCCGCAGGGCTCGCGGGCCACCGATGACAAGGGCGGGGCCGACATGATCGCGCGGTGGATGCGCGACGAGGTGCTGGAGGCCGTTCAGCGGCTCAAGCCGCTGGCCGCCGAGGCCGGGCTGTCGCTCGCGCAACTGGCCGTGGCCTGGGTGCTGCAGAACTCCAACGTCTCGGCCGCCATCATCGGTGCCTCGCGTCCGGAGCAGGTCGAGGAGAACGCCAAGGCGTCCGGTGTCGTGCTGGAGGCTGACCTCACGGCCCGCATCGAGGAGGTCCTGGAGCCGGTTGCGGTCACCGACCCCAAGCGGGTCCACGACAATGTGCCCCAGCGCCGCCCCTGAGGCGTCGACGCCATTGCGGTGATCGGCAGCCGCGACCTCTCGGGCCTCCAAGCCGGTCTCCGTGAAGCGTCACAACAGCACGCCCCCTGCCTCCTCACAGCCGAATGAGGTGGCCTGGGGAGCAGCACTCCACAACGGCGGCCCCTTTCGACGGACGGTCCGCTCCCTCCGCACATCCGAATCACACACAGTGGCTGGATCGCATGACTCGTTTTCAGGACCGGGTGGCAATCGTCACGGGCGCAGGAGCTCCGGACGGGATCGGTGCCGCGGTGGCGCGGGGACTCGTCGCGGAGGGCGGCCGGGTCGTGTTGTGCGCGACCTCCGAGCGGATCCACGAGCGTGCCGCGGAATTGGGCGAGGCTGCTGTGGGTGTGGTCGCCGACCTGACACTCGAAGGAAGCGCGGATGCCGTGCTGCACGCCGCATTCGAGCGATGGGGTCGGGTCGATGTGCTGGTGAACAATGCGGGCATGACCTCGGTGACCTCGGGCTGGGACGCTGACGGGGACGTCGCCGCCCTGTCACTGGCGGACTGGAACGCGGCCCTGGCCCGCAATCTGACGACGGCCTTCTTGATGTGCCGTGCCGTGGTGCCCGCCATGAGGGCGGCTGGATACGGCCGGATCGTCTCGGTCGGCTCCACCACGGGAACGGTCACGGCGATGCCGGGGCAGGCCACCTACACAGCGGCGAAGGCCGGCCTGGTGGGGCTGTCCCAGGCGCTCGCCCTCGAGGTCGTCAGGGATGGCGTGACGGTGAACATCGTGGCTCCCGGTTATGTGGCGACCGGTTCACAGCTGGAGTTCGAGGCCGCGGCCGCCGCGGCGGGGCCGTTTGGACGCAGCGGCACGGCGGAGGAGATCGCGGCGTGCGTGCTGTTCTTGGCGCATGAATCGGCTTCTTTCGTCACCGGCACGGTCCTGGTGGCGGACGGCGGTCACCATCTCCCGGAGACCTGGCCCGCTTCGTGAAGCCGAGGGGCCAGGCATCCTCCTGTCGCCCCTGCCCTGGTGCTGACCCACCCCTGAATCTTCGGGATCTCAGTCCGACAACCGCGAAGCCCCGGGGTCCCCTTGTTGCCGGTGATTCGACATTCGGCTGTTGCGAGGTCGGAGCGCACCGAGCCGAAGGAGTGTTCACATGCCTGTGCGCCCCGCCTTCCATCTGGCCATACCGGTCGATGACCTTGACGTTGCACGCCAGTTCTACGGAGATGTCCTCGGGCTGAGCGTAGGACGGTCCACTGGCCACTGGATCGACTGGAACCTGCATGGCCATCAGGTGGTGACTCATGTGGTCCCCGGTGGCCCTGTGCCCGCTGGGAACAGTGAGGTCGATGGGCATGCGGTGCCCGTCCCACACTTCGGGCTGTTGCTGTCGACCGAGGACTTCCATGCGCTCGCCGAGCGACTCCGTGCGGCGGGTACCGAGTTCGTCATCGAGCCTTACCTCCGATTTTCCGGCGAGCCGGCGGAGCAGTGGACGATGTTCCTCCACGATCCGGCCGGCAACGCGTTGGAGTTCAAGGCGTTCCGCGACGAGTCCCAGGTCTTCACGCGATGAGGCGGGTGCTGGTCACAGGGGCGTCGCGCGGGATCGGCCGGGCGGTGGCCCTTGCGTTCGCTGAGCGCGGGGACCGCGTGGGAGTGCACTACGCGACCAACCGCGCGGACGCCGAGGAAACGCTGCGGCGACTGCCCGGTTCCGGTCACGCCCTACTCGCGGGCGATCTTGGCGATCCGCAAGCGGCGCGGGAGATCGTCGACGGTGCCGTGGAGAGGCTGGGCGGGGTCGACGTGCTGGTCAACAACGCCGCCGCCGCACCGTCCGACAGCACCCGGCACTCCGTCGCCGACGTGTCCTATGAGGACTGGCAGCTTGTCTGGCACCGCATGGTCGACGTCAATCTGCTCGGCGCGGCGAATGTGACCTACTGCGTCGCCCGGCACCTCATCGGCCGCGCCGGTACAGGCAGCATCGTCAACATCGGTTCGCGCGGTGCTTTCCGGGGCGAGCCCGACTTTCCCGCGTACGGTGCGAGCAAGGCTGCACTGCACGCCTTCGGGCAGTCGATGGCCATCGCGCTGGCACCGCACGGCATCGCGGTGACGTCTGTGGCGCCAGGCTTCATCGCGACCGAACGGCAGGCCCCGAAGATGGCGGGCCGAGGCGGCGAGACCTTGCGCGGCCAGAGCCCGTTCGGACGGGTTGGGACGTCCGAGGAGGTCGCGGCCGCGGTGCTCTACCTGGCCTCACCGGAAGCCGCCTGGTCGTCCGGAACGGTACTCGACCTCAATGGCGCCTCCTACCTTCGGACCTGAGGACTCGCGGACACATCGGCACTGGTTCGTGCGTCATCCTGACCATCGCGCACGTTGCGGAATGCTCCCGCGTCCGCTGGTCAGTGCCCTGTAGCCCACGCCCTGTCTTCACTGTTGTGGGATTCGTCTGACTACCTGCGCACAGTGTTCGGATTGCCATGCCCGCGACTGCGGCTCACAGGTCAGCCGTCCGATTCCGGCAAGTCTGTGGTCAGCCCACGACGGCCTTGAGTTTTTCTCCCGTCTGCCTCCGGCCCGCACACCGTGGAGCGGGCCAGGCTCCAAGCGTCCCAGTAGTCATGTGGGCGCGCTCCACACCGATCCGCCTCGCCGGCCACGGCGACGACCCATCCGAGCCGCACGTCTTTCGCAGCCTCGACTGAGTCCACAGCCGTCCCACCCGGACTCAGCGAGCAGCGGGGGTCGTCGAGCGGTTCCTCTTCGCCCACCCGACGCGTACCCGTCGTGTGCAGACGGCATCGCGAACCTGCACGGGCTGCTGCCGAACGAGCGGGTCGCTGGGGTAGGTGGGGAGTGGCGGGCTGTGGGCCGTCGGCTCAGCGGTTGGGTGGGGCTACCAGGCCGGACTCATAGGCGCGGACCACGAGTTGGGCGCGGTCACGGGCGTGGAGCTTGGCCATGGCCCGGTTCATGTGGGTCTTGGCGGTCAGTGGGCTGAGCACCAAGCGGTCGGCGATCTGGTCGTCGGACAGGCCCCGCGCGACGAGGGCGACGGCCTCGCGTTCGCGGCCGGTCGGCTCTTCCAGCTGCGTGCCGGTATCGGTGGGGGGCGGCTGGGCAACGCGCCGGTTGATCGGCTTACCGGGATTCTTGCAGAAAGCCCCGGCGTTCAGGCCGGGGATGTATGCATCTCAAGGCTGTTCTGACGTGCACTTTAGAGCGGACGTTTTTGCTGCTCGATGTACTGGCGGACGATCGCCAGCGGTGCTCCGCCGCACGATGCGGAGAAGTACGAGGGCGACCACAGGTGCCCGTGCATGATGGCGCGGTTGATCTGCCCGGTGAACTCTCCCCCAGCCTTCGGCCGGGAGGTACCCCCAGCCGTATCCGGCGAGCGGAGACGCCCTTGAGGCTGTTGACCAGCTTCGAGACGGCGACCTTGGGCGGGTAGTGCACCAGGAGGTGGACGTGATCGCGTTCACCGTTGAACTCCTTCAGCTCCGCTTCGAAGTCCCCGCAGACCTTGCGCATGACCTCTTCGCAGCGCGTCAGCATCTCGTCGTTGAAGACTCCGCGTCGGTACTTCGTCACGAAGACCAAATGCACATGCATCGCCGAAACAACGTGCCTGCCACGCCTGTAGTCGTTCTGCTATCCATGAGACCAATCGTAGTCAGGCCTTGTAGGATCTTGGGTGTGCAGCTCCGCTACAACTACCGGGCCTACCCGGACGCCTCCCAGCGCCGTGCGCTGGCGAGTGCGTTCGGGTGCGCCCGCGTAGTGTGGAACGACTGCCTGCGCGACCGGAAGGAAGCGCACGCGGCAGGACTGCCGTATGTGAAGTCGGCCGACCTGTCCCGGCTTTGCATCACCCAGGCCAAGCGCACCGAGGAACGCGCCTGGCTCGCCGACGTGTCAGCGGTCGTCCTGCAACAGTCCCTGCGGGACCTGGATGCCGCCTACAAGAACTTCTTCGACTCGATCAAGGGCAAGCGACAGGGCCGCAGGGTCGGCCCTCCCCGCTACAAATCGAAGAAAGACACCCGGCAGTCGATCCGCCTCAACACCAACGCCTTCTCCCTGATGGAGAACGGCACGGTGTACGTGGCCAAGGTCGGCAACCTCAAGGTCACGTGGTCCCGTCGGCTTCCGGCCGCACCCACGTCCCTGACCGTCACCAAAGACAGCTCCGGCCGGTACTTCCTCAGCTTCGTCGTGGACACCGAGCCGGACATCCTCCCCGGACTGGACACCGACGCCGGTCTCGACCTCGGTCTGTCCGCCTTCGCCGTCCTGTCCGACGGCAGCAAGATCGACAGCCCCCGCTTCCTGCGCCGGGCCG